>QHXL01000451.1:2048-6998 GCA_003222935.1 Acidobacteriota bacterium | reverse complement strand
GCTCAACCATTGGTGAACGCGTTTGACCACCTACCAGAATTACTTTATCGATGTCGCCACGCTGAAGTTTTGCGTCCCTAAGCGCCGTGTGACATGGCTCGATCGTCTGCTCGACTAATTCCTTTACCAGCGTTTCAAACTCATCTCGAGTCAGTGACTTATTGAAGTGCTTTGGCCCGGTTGCGTCGGCCGCAATAAACGGCAGATTGATGTTCGTTTCCGTCGTTGTCGACAACTCGCACTTAGCTCGCTCGGCAACTTCCTTGAGACGTTGCAGCGCTAGTCGATCTTGTCGCAAATCAATTCCTGTATCAGCGAGAAACTGATCCGCCATCCAGTTCATGATGCGTTCGTCGAAATCCTCGCCCCCGAGAAAGGTATTGCCAGAGGTGGAGAGTACTTCGAAGACACCATCGTTCATCTCAAGGATTGAAATATCAAACGTGCCACCGCCGAGGTCATAGACGGCAATTCGTTCTACTTCAGTTTTACCAAGGCCATAAGCCAACGCTGCGGCCGTCGGCTCGTTGATAATTCTCTCTACGCGCAGGCCGGCAATTTTTCCCGCGTCCTTCGTCGCCTGGCGTTGTGTGTCGTCGAAGTAAGCAGGAACGGTAATGATCGCGTCCGTAACGGCCTCGCCTAGAAAATCTTCAGCGGCAGCCTTCAAACGTTGCAATACGATTCCGGAAAGTTCGGGAGGGCTATAGCTACGTCCCTGGACTCTGACGCGTGCGTCCCCATTTGGTGAGTCGACAATCTCAAAGGGCGAAGTCTCACGCATGCGGGCGACTTCGGCCGAACTGAACTTGCGGCCGATCAAACGTTTGACGGCATACACGGTATTCGCGGCATTCGTGACTGCTTGACGCTTGGCGATCTGCCCAACCAGACGTTCGCCTTTGTCGGTGAAACCAACGACGCTCGGGGTCGTTCGCCCACCTTCTTTATTCGGGACAATCTGAACCGCGCCGCCCTCAAGTACAGTGACGCAGCAGTTCGTTGTCCCCAGATCTATTCCTATCGCTTTACCCATCGATATTCGATTTCTAAGTGCGCGTTGCTACTTTAACCAGCGCGGGTCTGATTAACTTGTCGCCTAACCTGTAACCGGTTCGAATTTCTTGCATTACTGTATCCGGTTCAAACTCGTCTGTTGCTTCCGTCACCACAGCCTCATGGATGTGTGGGTTAAATGGCTCGCCGACCGCAACGATCGGTTTAACGCCTAAAGCTTCAAGCACGCCACTGAGTTGTTTGTAAATGAGATCAACTCCACTCAGGAAGTGCCGGAACTCATCAGACTCGGCCGCCTCGACAGACGCTTCAGTTTCCAAAGCTCGTTTAAGATTGTCGAGTACCCCCAGAACTTTAGCGGCCACGTCGGCTACGACACGATTGTAAGTATCGTTGCGTTCGCGATCGACTCGTTTTCGATAGTTCTCAAAGTCAGCCTGACGGCGTGCAAGCCGGTCTCTAAGATCCTGAAGGCGTCGCAACTCCGCCCTTGTAGCCACAAGTTCGGCAGTTGCTGGTCCCCCATCGAAGGCCTCAGACAAATCAATATCAAGAGAATCATCTTCTTGATTGCTATCAGTGTCAGGCCGGAATGTTGGTTCGCTATCGGGATCTATTCTGTCCATGTCGGCAGGGTTTGCATCTGGGGATAAGGCTTGTTCTTCGTTTTCGTCGTCAATAAACCTGATTGGGATGCGGCTCCATCGTTTATCGTTATCGTCAGCCATCTCGGAGGGATCAAAAATCTTAACCAGTTTAGGACGCGGTAGCGCCGCTCAAGCGGTGCTCAATTAGTCGCGCCATGTAGTTTACCATAGCCATTATGCGGGCATATTCTATTCTCATCGGCCCCACGACCCCGAGTGTTCCTCCCCTGTCGTTAGACCCAACTCGATACGGAGCAGTAATCAGAGCGCAATTCCGCATGGAACTCGCCGGATGTTCGCGTCCGATCACTACGTGAACATCACTCGAGTAAGGATCGTCCGAGGTGACACACTCGTTGAGTATCTTGATAAGTCGTGATTTCTCTTCGAATGTACGGAAAAGGTCGCGCATACGCTCGAAGTCAGCAAAGTCGGGTTTGGTAAGTATGTTTGAGGCGCCATCGACATAAACATCCCCTCCACTCGCGTCTTCGCCTTCGAGACTCCTCTCACAAAGCAACACGGCATTTTGCAGCAGGCGATCGTAGAGCGCCTTCTCCTCCGTCATAAGCTCGACAATTTCTGCGCGAATGACCGAAAGACTCTTTCCACTAAACTCAGAATTTAAGTAGTTCGCTGTGCGATCCAGTTCGCCCTGCGTAAGGTCATCGTTAGTTCTGATGACCTTATTATGAATAATATTTGAAGTCGATACGAGAACGACGAGGATCCGCTTGTCCGGTAGTTGAACAAACTCGATGTGCTTCAATCGGTTCTCTGCTAACGAAGGCGAGATAACTATTCCGACGTTCTGCGAGAGTGCAGACAACACGTGTGACGCCGTCTCCATTAGTCGATCAGGGGAAGCTGAAGCGTCAATATCACTCATCGCGAATAGGTCGTCGATAGCTTTTAGGTCACTACGAGAGAGCTTGGCCTTGCCGAGCATGTTATCCACGTAGTAACGATAGCCCTTGTCAGTTGGAATTCGGCCAGCCGAGGTGTGCGGCTGTTCGACCAAACCCGCTTCCTCCAGCTCAGCCATGACGTTCCGAATCGTGGCGGGACTCCATCCAAACCCATGGGAGAAACGATCGGATAAGACTCGCGAACCGACGGCCTCTCCCGTAACAAGATGCTCCTTAATTAGAGCCGCCAGGAGGACTTCCGTCCGCGAATCCATGACTCGCGGGTCTCCTGATTGTAAATTGGAGGAACGCCGGGGCATCTGAGTTACTTTGTCGCGACCTTTCAAAAGCTTAAAAACTCCTATTGATTGGGTGCCTCGGGGGGTGAGAGCCACAGATCCTAAGGCCAATTGCAGTATAAGGATTTAATCAAACCCCTGCAAATAAAGGCTTAAATTATCCATTTTCATCATACTCACGCCTGCGTTTGGATCCTTCAAAAAAGACTTGGCACTCTTAAACTGTTGATAGTCTTGACCTTCAGTCAAAGTTGGGTCCGAAGCCACCCTATGACGTAGCGCTAATCGCATTTTCCCTAACAAAATCGCTATTTTGTAGTCATGGGCGTTGGTTGACGCCCGACTTGGCACATCCTTAAGATTGTGGCCGCTGGATTCAAATCTGGTCACTTCCCAGCGTTACTCGGTTCTGTCTACAATTTTTACAAACGTCCCGGTAAGGCAGACCTGTCCCTCGAACCAGATTTTAAGAAACTCGATTTTATGAGCGAAGCAGGAAAATACTTTGCCGACGCCTTTCGCCACCTTGGTGGTAACCGCGGCGTACCTGCGATTGAACTAAGGTTCTATCCGTACGCCGGGCTGCGTCATACGATTCGCTCGCGCTCAGGTCGAATCTACGTTCGTTTGTCTGACATCTGTAAGGATGCACCGCCTGATGTGATTAGAGCGTTAGCGTGGATCCTGGTTTCAAGGTTACTTGGCAAGAAGGTCCCAACAATTCATGAAAGGGTCTACCGAGACTATTCGTTGACTCCTGGTGTGATGCGGGCATCCGACCTGGCACGACGTGGACGTGGACGAAAGCATTTTTCGACAGCCCAGGGTGAGGTCTACGATCTCGATAAGATGTTTGCGAAACTGAACCGTCGTTTCTTTAACAGCGAAATAGCGAAGCCAGCAATAACCTGGTCACAACGGCGTACTCGCAGCATCCTCGGACACCACGATCACATCTACGACAGCATAACGATTAGCAAAACGCTCGACTCCGAAGATGTGCCTGAGTGGTTTGCCGAATACATCCTGTACCACGAAATGTTGCACATCAAACATCCGGCCAGACTGATCAATGGGCGCCGCTATTACCACACAAGTGCATTTCGACAGGATGAACGCCGCTTTCCTTACTACCAGCAGGCTCAAAAGTGGCTTGAACAGCTGGCTCGCCAACGAAGAGTGCCGCGCGCCCGAGCAGCTTGAGTATTTGGAACCAACCATCTACCCGGGCGTTTCTACAAGCGAGGTAGGTGGGCTCCTCAAAAAAAGGACGGTCGTTTCGGAAATGGTTTCGGATCGACCGTCTTTTTCGTGCTTACTAGCAGTGTGAAAAATTCGGCGGCTGGACAAAGGCAAACAGGCCTAGTTAGACTACGCGGCTTGTTTAGAGCTTGATTAGCTCACCTGTATACGTCAGTACAATTAGATTAGACATTTTTTTAAACGGAGACTTTAGTTTTATGGCTATTCCTGCAACTCAGATCAGACGGGGTATGGTAATCGTTTTCGAAGGTCAACCGTGCAAAGTGGTGGAATTCCGGCACCACACGCCCGGTAACCTGCGGGCGATGGTGCAAACCAAGTTGCGCAACATTCGTACGGGTTCTTCTTTTGAGCATCGTTTCCGATCTGCCGATACTGTCGACCGTGCCGCCCTCGAGCAGCATGAAATGGAATACCTCTATTCCGACGGTTCGCATCATCACTTCATGAATACTGAGAGCTATGAACAGATCGCCTTGAGTGAAGACGAACTGGGCGACGCAGCACAGTGGCTTAACCCGGGCCTGAAACTGCAGGCTGAGTTTTATGAAGGCGCACCAATCGGTATTGACCTGCCACCTTCAATGGAACTGGTTGTAACTCAAACCGAGCCGACGTTAAAAAGCGCCACTGTCTCCAACGTTAACAAGCCGGCAACACTCGAAAATGGCGTTACTATCACCGTGCCTCCATTCATCAACGAAGGCGATAAGATCCGCGTCGACCCGACGGAAGGTCGATACATCGAACGCGCCAAGTAGCAGTTCATTTTCAGTAGACGAGTCGAACGCTTGGGATCTTAGATTTGAGTCTGAG
>QHXL01000451.1:0-1934 GCA_003222935.1 Acidobacteriota bacterium | reverse complement strand
TCACTCAAGGAGATCAAGCATTCGGGTCGTCCGGTAATCTGGCTACACTGCGTATCGGTGGGCGAAACCCAGGCGGCCAGACCGATAGTTGATCGACTGCGCCAAGACTATCCTCAATACGACCTGGTCGTTTCAACAATAACGAATACCGGGCAGACGCTGGCCAAGTCTGTTTTTGGTTCCGCGACCAAGTCAGTTTTTTATTTTCCATTCGATTGGCGTTGGTGTGTTCGACGAGCGTTGAAGCAAGTCAAGCCTGACCTCGTGCTCATAATGGAAACTGAGCTGTGGCCAAACTTCCTGCGGGAGTGCAGCGAGCAAAACATTCCCGTAGCGCTAATAAATGGTCGAATTTCCCGGCAGTCGTTTCGACGTTATCGGCTAGTGAAATTCTTTCTGGCGCAGGTTCTGTCACAACTCGATCGAGCAGTTATGCAGTCTCCAAATGATGCCGAGAGAATCGTCGCGTTGGGTTTACCCGAAGATAAGTTGTACACGTCGGGAAACATAAAGTTCGATGCCGATGTCGTCTCAGGCAATGACGCGCTTACGGAGTTGCTCAGGAAGCGCTTCAATTTTGAGCCTCAGATCCCCTTGATTCTCGCCGCCAGCACACACGACCCCGAAGAGAGGATCGTAATTGATAGTTTTCGTTCATTGCGAACTACCAATCCTGCGCGATTGATGATCGCGCCACGACACCCTCAACGTTTTCAGGAGGTCGCGCGGCTGCTCGAAAGTTCTGGACTCACGTGGTCGCGAAGGACCGACGAGCCCGGAACTGATGATTGGGACGTCGAGGCGATCTTGCTGGATACGATTGGCGAGTTACCCGCAGTCTACTCGCTTGCAGAAATTGTTTTTGTTGGCGGAAGCATCATCAATCGGGGTGGACACAATGTCCTGGAACCTGCGGCCGCTGGCACTTGTGTAGTAACTGGCTCCTATACACATAACTTTCAGGCCATCGTAGAACTACTCAACGAGGATGAAGCAATTGTTCAACTTCCGCCGCTGGATATACAGTCGGCCGCGACCTGCCTGGCACACGAGCTAACTGAGTTACTTGAGCACCCGGAAAGATGTAAATCGCTGGGGTCGAAAGCAAGGGACATCGTGCAAAAAAACAAAGGCGCAGCTGATCGAACGATTCAGATTATTAAACCACTTCTTACAATGTCCGATATGCTTTAGCTTGTCGTGACTCTAATAATGTGCTCGTTCGAACCAAAGTCTTAATCACGACAAGCTAAAGGGCCTCTTGCAAAACTCTCATTCTCCCCGTGCTTTAGCTCGGGGTATAGGTGCCGCTTAAATCCAGGGAACCGTTTCAACGGTTTGACAATCATGGCGACTGACGTGGAGCGCGACAGGATGAAAGGTTCGAAATGCTAAGTAAACGAGGCAACGAAGCGGACCTGGACCTGAAATTGGCTCACGGCGGCAAACCGTTGAAACGGTTACTTCACTGAGCTCCGCCGCACCCCGAGCTGAAGCACGGGCAGAATGAGAGTTTTGCAAGAAACTCTAAAGGCATATCGGACACATGAAGTCGTTAATCCTGCCGCCATTCGATAACTTGTACGCGCTCGTCATTCGCACGCGAAACGCCCTGTACGAGCGGGGAACTTTTACTACGACTAATCTTGAACGACCCGTAATCAGCGTTGGCAATATCACCACCGGAGGAACCGGAAAAACACCGCTAGTCGAATGGATCGCCAGAACAGTCGCCGAAGATGGAAAGAAGGTTTGCATTCTTACAAGAGGATATGGTCGCAACGATCCAAAGCGACGAGTCCTCGTATCGGATGGTGAGACGTTATTTTCCAATCCGGCTGAAGCAGGTGATGAACCTTACCTTCTGGCGAGGAACCTGCGCGGTCTCGCAGCCGTTATCAGCGACCCGAACCGGATCGGAGCTGCACAAGGTG
>QHXL01000026.1:11178-11546 GCA_003222935.1 Acidobacteriota bacterium | reverse complement strand
AAGGCAGATCGTGTTGGTATGAATAGCACGACATCTGCCTTTTGCTTTTCCTGTCACGCTTAATTTGTCCTGTGGACTGAGGTTAGCGCCTTGACACGTCCTTATTCAGGCGTGTACATTCCCAAACTACCCGGTTTAAGCGGCTGGTAATGGTCGGACCAAGCGGGTGACTACGGGCACGACGGAAATCGAAACAAATTACACCTCCTTTTCCAAATCTAGACGGCTCGAATCCTCGCTCAAATTTCCATCCGACACAGCACCAGATTAGGAAGCCAACAGGACACGACACGTGGTCACTGTTCCAGCTTTCGTGAGCACATGTGCGAACCGGGTAAAGCGTGACCAGCTCTCTGACACGCTGATAT
>QHXL01000026.1:0-11140 GCA_003222935.1 Acidobacteriota bacterium | reverse complement strand
AAGAACCGAAGCTGGATAACAGCGAGGAAAACATCAACCAACCATCAGCGGGCGAAGCTAAAGCTTCGGCACCCGAAGCCACACCGGCAGCAACCGGCACAGCACCATCTGTTTCAACCCAACCCTCGGGAGACGAAGAAGAACGTCCGAGCGGCGACGTTGATTTTGGACAACTCCTGGATCAGTTCGAACAGGAACAGGCTAGTCTTCAGGAAGGTGAGGTTGTTCGCGGAACTGTAGTTGGCATTAGCGACCGTGGTGTCGTCATCGATTTCGGATACAAGTCGGAAGGCATCGTCAACCCGGCTGAATTTACCGAGGATGGCCGCCTTGCCGTGAAGCCCGGCGATGAAGTTGACGTGCTTGTAAAGAGCATGGACTCGCACGATGGCCTACCGGTGCTTTCGCGCGCTGATGCAGTGCGCATGAAGGCCTGGGATGACCTTGAAAAAGCTTATCGAGACGGAACGAGTATTAAAGGTCGAGTGGCTGAGCGCATCAAGGGCGGGTTGCGCGTCGATATCGATGGCATAGCTGCCTTCCTGCCCGGCTCGCAGGTTGATGTCCGTCCCATTCGCAACCTGGACAGTCTCCGAAATCAGGAGATCGAAGCCAAGGTAATCAAACTAAACCGCAAGCGCTCGAATGTAGTTCTTTCGCGCAAGGCCGTAATTGAAGAAGAGAATGTTGGACGCAAGGACGAGACGCTGGGCGGAATTGAAGAAGACATCATTGTTGAGGGTCAGATCAAGAACCTGACCGATTATGGCGCTTTCGTCGATCTCGGCGGTGTTGATGGTTTGCTTCACGTGACAGATATGTCCTGGGGCCGCCTGCAAAATCCCGGTGAAATTTTTAAGGTGGGCGACACAATCCAGGTCAAGGTTCTGAAATTCGATCGGGAGCGCGAACGAGTATCGCTTGGCTACAAACAGTTATTGCCGGATCCATGGGCCTCTGTCGAAGAGCGCTTTCCACTGCACACTCGTGTGACCGGTAAGATTGCCAGCGTTGCCGATTACGGTGCTTTCGTAGAACTCGAAAACGGCGTTGAGGGCCTGGTCCATGTTTCTGAGATGAGCTGGTCCAAGCGCGTCAAGCATCCAAGCAAGGTCGTCAATCCTGGCGATCTGGTCGAAGTCGAAGTACTTAGCGTTGATCCCAAGGCACGTCGTATCAGTCTTGGCATGAAGCAGGTGCAGGAAAACCCCTGGCAGACTCTGCACGAGCGTTACCAGGTTGGCACTCGTGTTCACGGGCGCGTCAGAAACCTGACCGATTTTGGCGCTTTCATCGAAATTGAAGATGGCGTAGACGGTCTCGTCCATGTTTCCGACATTTCCTGGTCGCGTCGAATCAAGCATCCCAGTGAAGTATTGAAGAAGGGGCAGGAGATCGACGCCGTTATCACCAGCATCGACAGCGAAAACCGTCGGCTATCCCTTTCAATTAAGGATCTCGAGCCGAACGCGTGGGAGAAGTTTACGAACGAGCATAAACCTGGAGATGTCGTCCATGGCAAGGTCGCTCGTTTTGCAAACTTCGGAGCTTTTGTTGAGCTCGATGATAATCTCGAAGGGTTGTGCCATATCTCAGAACTGTCTGAGGAGCACGTCAATAAGCCCGAAGACATCGTTCAGCTGGGCCAGGAAATGGATTTCAAGATTCTCCGTATCGACCCTGAAACTAAGAAGATTGGCCTTTCGGCCCGCGCCGTCGGAAAAGATGAACCGATTATCGACACGAAGATCTATTCGTCCGAAGCCGGTGGCGGCATGGCTTCACTCGGCGAACTTGCCGACTTTGGTTTAAGCAAGCCTGAGCCAACTGACGAGTAAACGCGGACGAAGATAAATCCAGGAGCCCTGTCTCACGCGGAGTAATCCGCATGACGCAGGGCTTCTTTATTGGTCGGTTTTCAGGTTAGTACAGTGCACGTCGCACGCGTCGATTGGCTTCATTCTCGTTACGTTGTTAGTCTTGCCCGACTAGATTGTTTTCTGGTAGTGTACGGTCTAGCTAATCTCGCCAATATAAAGAAGTTAACTAAGATATCTTTCGAGAAATTAGTTGTATTTTAGCTTGGACCATTTTGAGCAATCGAGGTGATGCATGACAAAAGCAGAACTCGTCGAGGACGTGGCTCGGGCGGCAGAACTTACGAAGAAAGACGCCGAGCGTTTAGTCGAAATTGTTTTTGAAAGCATCATCGAAACGCTCAATCATGGCGAAAAGATTGAACTCCGCGGCTTTGGAAGTTTCAGAGTACGTGAACGAGGCGCTCGGAGGGGTCGAAATCCAAAAACCGGTGACCCGGTCAGTATTCCTGCCAAACGTGTGCCTTACTTCAAACCTGGAAAAGAGCTGAAAGAACTTATTAACGACGACAACTCGAACGCGACATCTACGTCCAACAACTCCTCAACACTCGCTGATAATCGACAACCACCCGTACTCTAGTTCATTCATTCCCAGAGGTATCTAAACATTGGATCGATTGTGGAGCCCGTGGCGTGCGAAGTACATTGCCTCCGGCGTTGATGCACAGTCTGCGACGTGTGTGTTCTGTCGCATGGCAGCGGAAGTTGCTAACGACGAAGCTAACCTCGTCATACATCGCGGAAAGCATAACTTCGTCGCACTTAATCTCTATCCCTACATTACCGGCCACTTACTCGTTATTCCGAATCTTCATCTTGGGGATCTTGAATCAACGCCAAAAGAAATTACCGATGAATTGATGGATCTAACGAAACGCAGCGAGACAGCTCTGCGGGACGTCTACGCACCTTCCGGTTTTAATATCGGCATGAATCTTGGTGCAGCTGCAGGCGCGGGAATTGTCGATCACATTCATCTGCACATACTGCCGAGGTGGTCGGGCGACACAAACTTCATGACCACGGTAGGCGACGCCAGAGTGATTCCTGAACAGCTGGAAACTACCTACGCAAAAGTACGCGCGAGATTCTCCCAAGAGAGTGCTTTGTAGGAATTTGCTGGATTAGCGGTTTCCGACTTTGCGAGGAATCGCTTCGTCCTCCACCTCTCCACCCAGGCTAATCGGAACCTCGGAGGGCCTGGTATATCCAACGCCGCGCTCTTCGCTGTCAAGATCGCCGGCCGGCAGCGTAGGTAAAGGTCCAGTCAAGTGTGGTGGGTTGAAACCCGGATAGTCGATGCGAGCGTGATATATGGCCGTAAGTGCACTGATCATCGCTTCGCGGATCGTTGTGAGTTCCTGAAGGGTGATGTTGCACTCGTCGAGCTGTCCGTCAGTTATTATCGCGTCAACAATCTTGACGACGATAGCTCTAATGTTTTCCGGATCGGGTCGCGCCAGTGAACGTGCCGCCGCTTCACATGAGTCAGCCAACATCATGATCGCAGCTTCTTTGAATTGTGGCTTTGGTCCAGGATAGCGAAAGTCGGCTTCGTCTATTTTTTCATTGGGCTTTGCTTGTGACTGCGCCTTGCGTAAGAAGTAATGGAGGGTTCGCGTCCCATGGTGTTGGGGGATAAAGTCAGCAATCTTTTCCGGTAGACCAATTTCCTTAGCGAGTCGACTCCCGTACGTTACATGACTGGTTATGATCTTTGCGCTCTGGTGTGGGCGCAGTCGATCATGTGGATTAACACCCTGTTGATTTTCAACAAAGTAATCGGGAGCAGCCAACTTTCCGATGTCGTGATACAGCGCGCCAATCCTTGCGAGCAGTGGATTCCCCCCGACCGCCCGGCAAGCGTCCTCAGCTAACTGACCAACCGCATGTGAGTGCTGGTTTGTTCCGGGGGCTCGCAAGGCAAGCTGGCCTAAAACTGGTAGATCTGCATTCGAAAGTTCAAGCAGTTTTACGTCGGTCAAGATTCCAAACAGCGATTCGTTGATTGGCAAGCCGCCAGCGGTGAAGACGGCTGTTAATAATCCGCCTGCAAGGCCACATCCCATGCCCAATAAGATCGTGTTGACGGTGAGAGGCTGCTCGGCATAGGCGATCAGCGCAATAGCCATTACCACGTTGATCCCACCCACCAATAGTCCTGCCAGCGTAACTGATTGACGCTCTCGATATCGACCTATGCCATACACTGCGGCCGAACACGAAACCATCGCGAAGAGCGCCTTCGGCATGCCGCTGGGCGCTAGCATACCGGCAAAAAGGGCAGTGATGATTCCGGTTAAGAACGCTAGTTGTGTATCGACCAACATTGCCACCAACAATGCAGCGGCTGCGAAAGGAATCGCAAAGTTCCAGATACCAGGATCGTTGAAAGGGGCGTTGAGGCGTGGTGCTGCAATGCTGTCGCCAAGGATAAACCCTACCTTCATTAGCGCCGTCTGAACGACAAGAGCTGAACCCACTAATGCGAAAGCTGTATGTTTGCTTAGCGTCACTGAATTGCTTGACGATCGATGCTCGGTAAACTTCCAGGCGGCCCAATAGATCGCGATAACCACGAGCAGAAGTCCGACGAGGTTTTGCCACGGGCGTCCTTTATGTCCCGTGCTCTTAATTGCAGCTATCTGCGCCAGGATGTTTGGGGTGATAGTGTCGCCTTCACGGGCCAGAACCTGGTTGCGTTTCAGGGAGATTGCGACGGGCGGTATCCGATTGGCCTCACTCTCGCGCGCTGTTGCCGTACCAACCGGGTCCAGCACAACATTGGGTCGGATAAGTGGAATAAGCGCGAGGGCTAACGCGGTTTTCTGTTCGCTCGTCCAGCCCTGGAGGTTGAGGATTCGGAGTTCCGCATTTCGTCGGGCTGCTGATGCAGCGATCATTCGAGTGCGTGGCGCAGGCATGATCATCTGAGCGACAGGGTTCCGGACATCTACCAGAACGATCTCCTGTGTGAGTCGGTCCGCATCGTTGTCATCGTAAATGAAACTAACTGCAACTTCGCGAATGATCGATGTTAGTCGATCAAGTTCTGCCTCGTTAAAGTTGTGCGCGATGATCGCGCGTGCGACTGCCTGACCACCATCCCCGCTCCACTGCGGTATCTTTGTTGGGCCGGCGGTGGCGCTCTGTTTCTTGAGTTCTTCCCACGCGGCGCGAAAGCTCTGAACGGAAGTTTCTGCCCGACTGGAGTCGAAATTGAAGATGGGACGTGTAGATCGTCGAGCAGCCTCGCGCCTGTGTTCAGTCTCCGCCAGGTCAACGGTCGTGATATCGGCTGGAGCTATGATCGCCCGGATGAGAACGTCACCTTCTTTATAATTATCGATGAACGTGGAAGCGGAGCCGCTGAGAAGGAGGAGCGACGTGACTATTACGAGAATCCCACACCCGATCAGAAATCGAGTACGCGGCTCGAACAGCATGAATGGACGAATCGCGTAGCCCACGAGTTTGTCGCGAGCCTGACTAAAGGGGGTTTTGAAACGTGGACGAAGTCCCATTATGCAATACGAGATACAGCTTCGCTGTACCGTTCACTCTCGTCGGGCTGTCCGCCCAGATTCCGAGCTAAAACCGCTCCAGCCTTTTCGAGTAGCGGAGCCAACGTCGACTCACGCAGAGCAGAGATGGCCACCACTTCAGACGCCTCAGACTGTGCCTGTCTGATCGCTATCGCCAAAACCTCTTTATCAATCAAATCTGCTTTGTTGAGTCCACCTCGGATTTGAGACATCAACCGCGTGTATCAGCAGACTACTCTCACTGATTTCCTCCAGCGTCGCGCGAAACGCAGAAAGCAAATCTGGAGGTAAATCTCGAATGAATCCCACCGTGTCGTTCACTATTACTTCCTGTTCCCGCGGCAGCCGAAGGCGCCTCGAAGTCGGATCCAGCGTTGCAAACATTCGTTGCTCGGCGTGCACCGTACTCTTGGTTAGTGCATTCAGGAGAGTAGATTTACCAGCGTTTGTATAGCCAACAATAGAGACGACCGGTAGGCCCTGCCGCGCCCGACCTTTTCTACGCTCCTGGCGACGCTGTCGTTGTTCCTCAATATCTTTTTCCAGTCGATTGATCCGGTCTCGAACGCGGCGTCGATCAGTTTCGAGTTTTGTTTCGCCAGGACCTCGACCGCCAATTCCTCCAGCCAGTCGTGAAAACGCAGAGTCCTGACCGGCGATAAGACGAGGAAGAAGGTATTTCAATTGTGCAAGTTCGACCTGAATTTTACCTTCACTCGACTGTGCACGTTGCGCAAAAATATCGAGAATCAACTGAGAGCGATCTATCACCTTCAGGTCCGTTGCTTCCGACAGCGATCTAACCTGGGCGGCTGAGAGTTCACTATCAAATACGAGCATGTCGGCGCCAAGTTGGAGAGCCCTGATGATAAGTTCGTCCAACTTGCCTTTTCCGAGAACCGTTCGCGGATCGATTGCCTGGCGTCGCTGAATGATCTCGTCCTGGACCACGACGCCCGCTGAAGTTGCCAGCTCGGCAAGTTCGGCCATTGACTCCTCGGCATCTGACAGCGGTCCCGTCGCAACGCCAACGAGGATTGTGCGGTCGCGCACTTCGGCGAGCCGAACAGTGCGGCGGTTCCGGGCCATCTCCTCTTCTAACGAATTGATGAGTTCGAGAAAATCGCTGTCTAATTGCGAAACAACCTTCGGTTCCAGAAACTCGTAAAGACGAGGAGCCTTTGTGTTGTCTAACTCGCCGGCGTGAAGCGGTAAAAGGTGCGCAGCATGGACTAACCCCGGCAGACCCGTCTTGGCATCCACATCGATTGCTGCCATCAAATCGAGTCGCAGTAGCGCAAGGTCAGTCAAGTCGTCCTGGGTCAGCGATTCACCACGCAGGTGCGTATGTACGCAGCGCAGTCCTCGGAATCGTCCGGTCGCCACACGAACGCGCTTGAAGTCCGGCAACTCAATTTCACGATTGTCGCCAACCATCACGTATTGAATGTGACCCTTCCGATCAATAAGTACTCCGATTTGCCGCCGGGTTTCATGCGAAAGCTCCCCCAACTGTCGGGCAAACTCTGGCGTGACGATCTCGTTTGGAGGTATCCGGCGCGTATAGAGTTTTTCTATGCGTCGAAGTTGGTTTGGCTTGAGGCCCAGAGTATTGCCTAAAACACTAGAAATAGTTTGACCCTCCCAGGAAGGTAGACGCCTTATTACTTTGAATTGGAACGATGAAGGGGTTGAGGTGTGCGTTAATTACAGAATCAGTGTCGCGGGCGGTAGATGTCGTACGCTGGTGACTTCTGGCTTTTATCCTCGGCGAAAATACGTCGCTGAGTAGCTTGAGCATCGAGTTTTCTATTGTGCGCAACTTCCTGCTTTTGCCTGGTCTCAAACGCCAGGATCAACACAACTTGAGTCCCGCACTAACCTTATTGCGGCGGGGATTATAACATAGCGCCATCATTCGCAACCGTCAGCTCTGCACCAATAGTGGCGTTAGACATGACATCTTTGGCGGCGTATCATGGCCACTTTTTGGCACTATGCTAACCAGTAACAAGGAGTACGTTTGACGATAGGACGTGCAGGCAAAATTACGCGAATCGATCCACTTTATGGGATTCCGGGCGGCGAGGTCGCAATTGATTGTGAAGGCTTCGATACCAGGCTTCCCGCAGAGTGTGCGGTTATCTTCGATGATAACGTCGCTCAGATTGTCGCGCTGGGCTCACGAAGAGTACTTGCCATCGTTCCCGAATCGACGCGAACCGGTCAGGTGTCAGTTAGATTACGAGCAGGCGAGATTGAGAGTGATCCGGTTCAGTTCACAATCGCAAAGAAGCTAGTCGGCGATGTTCATCCAGTTACAAATCCTGCCTTTGATCCAGATGATGGCGCACTATTCGTCACTCGTTCAGGCTCACGTGGTGAGGAGCTCCCCGTCACATTGTTTCGTATCGACGTCGCTGGCGAGGTCTCGGAATATTCAGGAGACATCGTTAATCCCACCGCGATCGCCTTTAGTGACGAAGGGGAGATGTTTGTCACCAGTCGTCTTGACGGTGTCGTGTGCAAGGTTAATCCATTTAAGGAGGCCGTTTCGTTTGCGCGGAATCTGGGGGTGGCGACAGGACTGGCCTTTGACCGGGATGGGGTAATGCACGTTGGTGATCGAACTGGAACTATCTACCGCGTCAACGGCATTGGTGAAGAGAAGAACTGGGCCGACATCGAACCTTCAGTTTCCGCATTTCACCTTGCTTTTGGACCAGATGACTCGCTTTATGTTACAGGCCCCACCGTAACCAGCTTTGATACCGTTCGCAGGATCAACAAGGACGGTGAAGTGGATATCTTCTATAAAGGTCTGGGCCGCCCACAGGGCCTGGCATTTGATACTGAAGGCAATCTCTACGTCGCTGCATCACTGCGAGGTCGCCGTGGAATAGTTCGCATATCTCCGGACGGAACCGGTGCAGAAGTGGTTGTTGCGGGAGTGAATCTTGTTGGTCTTGCATTCAGTGCTGAGGGTGAGATGGCGGTTGTTTCAATCGACTCCGTTTACAGCTTGCCCATGCAGGTTCATGGAACACTTTTGCCCCGATAAAGAGCAGTATTCGTCTTTTGACACCCACCTATCAGAATGCTAAGTTGGCCCTCTGTTTTAACAGCGCATTGATGTTGCCACGAGACCCTGAGTGAATCCAGAACAACTAATTCCCCAACTTGTTATTTATATGGTCGTGCTGCTTTTGGCGATCTCAGCGCACGAAGCTGCTCACGCCTGGATGTCTGACAAATTTGGTGACGACACTGCGCGTTTACTTGGCCGAGTTACGTTGAATCCGATGGCGCACACTGACCCGATCGGAACACTGTTGATTCCGATTGTAGGTTTCATCTTTGGCGCGATGGGTGGCGGAAGGTTGCCGCTGATTGGTTGGGGGAAACCGACTCCGGTTAATCCGCTGCGCTGGCGTAACAAGGATCTGGCTAATGTGATGGTTTCGATCGCTGGCATCCTGGCAAACCTTGTGATCGCAATCATTGCGTTCACGATTCTCAAGGTGATGCTGGTCACGGGTTACTACCACAGGATTCCCGAAGGTCTGATCGAACCGATCTCACTCTTTCTCGAGTTTCTCTTAACGATGAATATCTCGTTGGCTGTCTTTAACCTGTTGCCATTTCCTCCGCTTGACGGTAGCAAGATCCTGGAGACGTTTCTCCCGTCGAGCATGCAACCAGTCCTGGAGACACTTGAACGGTACGGTTATTTGATACTCATGGTCCTAATTTACATGGGATTCTTTGGAGCTATCATTCGGCCGATCCTCTCTTTTGTTTACTCCCTTTTATAAGGGTCAATTGGTATGCGGAAACGAATCTTCAGCGGTGCTCAGCCAACAGGAAACGTACATCTAGGTAACCACCTCGGTGCGCTGCGAAATTGGGTAGCGCTGCAACACGAGTACGAGAGCTTCTTCTGCATTGTGAACCTGCATGCGATCACCGTTGCACAAGATCCAGGACTACTTGCCGAAAAGACTCGAGACCTCGCGCGCATCTACCTGGCCGTGGGGATTGATCCAGACGCCTCGACCGTGTTTGTTCAGTCAGACGTTCACGAGCATGCGGAACTAACCTGGGCGCTTAACTGCGTTGCCCGGATGTCGGAACTCGAGCGCATGACGCAGTACAAAGATAAGGCCCGCAAGCAGGAAGAGAATGTAACCGTCGGGCTGTTTGACTATCCGGTCCTGATGGCATCGGACATTCTCCTTTATCAAACTGACCTGGTACCCGTCGGCGAGGATCAAAAACAGCATCTTGAGCTTACGCGCGATCTCGCAATTCGCTTTAACCGTGATTACGGCGAGACCTTTCGCATTCCCGATCCTTACATTCCCAAGGTCGGCGCCCGCATAATGTCACTCTCCGATCCGCTGAAGAAAATGTCGAAGTCGGATGACGATCCAAACGGTTGTGTCATGCTGATGGATGACGTGGACACCGTTCAGCGTAAATTCAAACGAGCCGTTACTGATTCAGGGACGGAAATTACTTTCGATGAATCGCGACCGGCGATTTATAACCTACTTGAAATTTTCCATCTCGTAACCGGTATGGGCACGCAGGAGGTTGAGGATCACTTTGCCGGAAAAGGTTACGCGCAGTTGAAGGGTCAACTTGCTGAAGTGGTCATTGAATTTCTGAAACCCTTTCAGCAGCGAGTTCGCGAAATCACTGACGACCAACTCGATCAGATTTTGAGTAAAGGAAGAGAAAAGGCTGCGGGTATCGCAGCTTCGACTCTCAAGCAGGTCTACAACAACCTGGGAATTTCTGGAGCAAGGCAGTAGCGTGGAAGAAAAGTTACCTGAAACATTGGTGGAACAATCCGATCCCGGCACGACACAGCTGAATGTCGCTGGCGCGGTGCGAATTGTTTCTGATGATCTTACGGACGATCTAAAAATTCTGCTCGGTGAATTCGAGGGTCCACTCGATCTGCTTCTTCATTTAATCCGTCAGGAACAAGTCAGCATTTACGATATCCCAGTTGCCAAAATCACCGACGAGTACTTGCGGTATTTGCGTGTGATGCAGGAGCTGGATATCGCTGTCGCGGGAGATTTTTTGG
Source organism: Acidobacteriota bacterium (assembly GCA_003222935.1). Classification (GTDB taxonomy): domain Bacteria; phylum Acidobacteriota; class Blastocatellia; order Pyrinomonadales; family Pyrinomonadaceae; genus PSRF01. The sequence goes on along the minus strand of QHXL01000026.1, from coordinate 617 downwards.
TAATGGCTGCGACGTTGATCGAGTTGAAGACGAAGATGCTGCTCCCGCGAGATCCGCTCGCGCCAGCGGACGAGCTGGAAGATCCGCGGACGGATCTGGTCAATCAACTACTCGAGTATCAAAAGTATAAAGCCGCCGCCGAAATGCTTTGGTCTCGAGCGACGGTTGAGCAAGCTGTGTTTAAAAGGGCGGAGATCGAAACCGATAAGAACAATCCCGAGGTAGCGGTTGGGGTTTTCGACCTGTTGAAAGTTTTTCAGGACATACTCGCCCGGCACAAGGAAGAGGTGATGCTCGAAATCGAGCGCGAAGAGATTTCGATGTCGGAAATGCTGGAGCGTCTTCGCAACATGGTGATGTCTGCCACCGAACTCAACCTTCGTTTGTTCTTCGAGCGAGCCAGGTCAAGGCGTGAACTGGTGCTGGCATTCTTGTCCGTACTTGAACTTGTGCGGACGACTGAGATCAAACTTTTTCAGAGTGAAACTTTTGGCGACATTGTCGCGCGCGTATCGGGCTAAACACGCATCTAGATTTGCAGGCTAATTCAAATGTCAGATAACGAAGAGAACAATAACCCGCCGGTCTTAGAGACGGCAGACGAAGCAGCGTTGAAC
>QHXL01000466.1 GCA_003222935.1 Acidobacteriota bacterium | reverse complement strand
GGCTACATGAAGAGTGTTCACCAGCGGCAAGTACTCGAGAATCAGCAGCAACCAGTCGAAGTTGAGACTGGGCCAAAAGGACCTCCACTCGCACACGTGTTGATTGATGAACCTACTCTTGATAAAGGCAGCACCATCGTGGGTGGCCTGGTGACTAATATTTCTGAACGTGAATTGAGCAACCTATCGATTGCTCTCGAACTTCACAGGCGTAAGGATGGACGCCCAGAGCAAAAACTTGTGCCGGTAGTACCCAGCAATCTTCAACCAAAAGAAGAAGGCTCGTATTCGTTAAAGCTGTCGTCTTCCGATTACGGGTCGATCAAATTTCTCGGCGTGAGAGTTAATGCCGAGTCTGAAGCCATCGCTTTTACGTCAGGACCAGGGAAGAAGCGAGCACTCGAACGAATCGAACCAAAAGTCATCGTAGTAAAGAGACCGGGCAAGCCCGGCGAGTTCATCAACACTCCCGATAACCCGACAAAAGTTCCTTAGAGATGTTTGAAGTTTTCCTTTAGAGGTCGGCGTGCCGAGAGTTAAGGTTCAGCAGTAAGGTTTTCGGCGCACTAATGGATTACTTGAAGCTAACTGTCGCTCCAGATGAAAGCAATAACGTCGAATAAGAGAAGGGCTACGAGCTGTTTCATTTTGCTCGTTTGTGTCGCGACCATCTGCTGTGGTCTATCGAGCGCGCAAACCATCTCTAGTCGACCTTTGCCACCACCACCGCCACCTCCCGCAACTGATATGTCAGCCGACAGAGGATCTCCAACCGACCAGCGAGGGCCACTTACGACATTCGAAGAAGAGATTCGTGCTAAACGCTTAATCAGCTTGGCCGAGAAGGAGCATAAGGAAAATCTCAAACGGGCTGAGGAGATCTCTCAACTCGGAGAGGATCTCAAGACTGTTCTGAAGAATCGCTCCTCCCTCGAACGCGAGGACACGAAGAAACTCGATCGGCTCGAAAAGCTTACGAGAAAGATTCGCGGCGAAGCGGGCGGCGAAGAGTCGGAAGTAGAAATCGCAAATGCACCATCAGACATCCCGTCAGCCGCGGAGCGAATCGCCGACGTGGCAGACGAACTTTCAAAAGATGTTCAAAAGACTCCGCGTCAAGTGGTGTCTGCGGCGGTTATCGAACGAGCTAATGTTTTACTTAAACTAGTCAAGATACTTCGCGGCTTTGCACGTCGCTTCTAAACCTTCATGAGTTTTAAGAGACTCCTTTGCGCTTCCCTTTTTCTAACGCTTCTATCCTGCTACCTGCCTCTCGGCACGAAAGCTCAGGACGACGACGTTATTCGTACGAGCACTGAACTCGTCGTCCTGAATGTCACCGTGTCAGACAAAGCGGGTCAGTACATGCGTTCGCTTAAGGCGGGTGATTTTAAAGTTTACGAAGACGGTGTCGAAGTGCCGAAAAGTTCCATCGTCAGTTTTGAACTCGAAGAAGCGCCGTATGCAGCGGTCGTGCTTCTTGATAGTTCAGGAAGCATGGACACGCGATTCTCTTTGGCCCGGTCAGCGGCAATCCGTTTCCTCGACGGATTACGTGACGAAGATGTAGCTGCCGTTTATCGCTTTGATTCCAAGGTAGAACGGGTTCAGGAGTTTTCAGGAGGTCGTGACCTGGCGCCGATGGCTTACGGTATTCGCGCGAAAGGAATGACTACGCTCAACGACGCGATTGTTCAAGCTGCAAAAGTGCTGGCCGATAGAGCAGAGAAACGACGAGCCATCGTTATTCTGTCAGACGGCATGGATACATACAGCAAGGCTACTTCCGATAAAGCCGTGGAGAGTGCCCTGACGGTTGGTGCAACAATTTTCGCGGTTGATATGTCGTCGTTGGACACTCCAGGTCATGCAAACAAACAGAGTGCGATGCAGCTGAAAAGTTTTGCAGAGAAGACTGGAGGTCGCCTGGTCACAACTCCAGGAGGACCTGAACTTCGTGATGCATTTACGAGCATCGCTCAGGAGCTAAGTCACCAGTACACAATCGCATACCGGCCGACAAACACTACTCGGGACGGAAGGTGGAAAGCACTTGAAGTTAAAGTAGATCGTGAGGGTTCTATTGTTCGAACCAGGAAAGGTTATCGGGCGCCAAAGCGTTAAGGTGATTCGTGAGGTGGTCAGTAGTCGGACCAGATGTCCGATAAACTTCAGTTTGTCGTTCTGAGTTTAGAAAGCTTTCATCTTAACTGACAGACTGGGCCCGGAATGAACTGATTCGAAGCGCAACGACAAACTGAAGTTTATCGGACATTTGGGCAGACTCACCGCGAAGTCTTAGTTAAAGCCTTTTCACGATGACGTTCGAACGCAAGTTCAATCAACTTCTCGATAAGCTTGTCAAAACTCACGCCCGACGCTTCCCACATCTTCGGATACCCCGAGACCTCAGTTAGACCTGGCAACGTGTTGAGTTCGTTAATTACAACTTCCCCGCCCTTCCGAGTAACAAAGAAATCCACTCGAGCCAGTCCGGAGCCATCAACTGCCTGAAATGCCCGAATAGCCATCCGTTGAATCTTCGTTGTTAGCGCTTTCGACAGCGGTGCAGGCACGACGAAACTAACATTACCCGTGTTTGCATACTTTTCGGTGTAATCAAGAAATCTCGCCGCTTCGTCATAGACCACGTACTCGCCGGGCAAACTCGCCTGTGGTTCATCATTACCGAGAATCGCGCACTCAATCTCCCGCCCGACTACTTCTTCTTCGACAATTATTTTTCGATCATACGTGGCGGCCAGATCAATCGCCTCAACCAGGCTATCTTTGTCTTTCGCTCGTGAAACGCCTACTGACGATCCCAGATTTGCCGGCTTAACAAAACAGGGAAAACCAAGCTCGGTTTTTATCTTACGTAGAATCTTAGCGGGGTCGTTTTTCCATTGTGACCGTAGAAACCAGATGTGTTTACAAATCGGTAGACCGGCCTGGACAAAGAGCGACTTCATCATCACCTTGTCCATTCCGCAGGATGAGGCCAGGACGCCACAGCCGACGTACGGAACATCCGCCATCTCAAGTAATCCTTGAAGTGTTCCGTCCTCGCCAAATGGACCGTGCAGCGCCGGGAACACCACATCCAGCTTCTCTGCGACCGCAGATGAAGAATCCTGAAATCAGACCTTTATGTGAAGGGTCTCCAAGAATTGCGACATCGCCAGTCGTTGTCGCAGGAGCCGGAACTAATTCGTGAACCGTAGCTGGGAGGAGTTTGATCGATTGGGCGGGCGGGAGCCACTTCCCTTCCTTCGAAATTGCAATCGGAACTACGTCAAACTTCTTTCGGTTTATTGCTTCGACGATGGCTTGTGCCGAACGTATCGAAACTTCATGTTCACCTGAACGCCCACCGAAGATAACTCCAACGCGAAGTTTTTTAGCCACCCTGGTCTCCTGCCAATTAAAGAATCGTTTTTCCCAGCGCTGACAAAATCAGTTCTACACCGAGTTCGGCGGTCTTGTTATTGACGTCGAGAGCGGTGTTTATTTCAACAACTTCCAATGAGCGCATGCCGCCGGCCTCGGCAATCTTCTCCATGCCAAGATGGGCCTCACGATAGGTTAGTCCGCCACGAACAAGTGTTCCTGAGCCTGGAGCATCACCAGGGTCCAGAACATCGACATCGAAAGTAACCGCATAACCGGCAGGAGCTGCCGAAGCGATCGCGATTGCCTCGTCCATGCACGCAGTCATGCCGCGCTCATCGATCTCTCTCATCGTGAAAAACCGCATACCGAGTTTTCGAATCAACTCTCTTTCGCCCGCGTCGATATCTCGTGCGCCAACGTGCGCACAAAAACGCGGGTCGAGCTTTGGCGAAAAGCCACCAATCTCAGTGAGTTGAGGTGTGCCGTATCCCAACAACACGGCCAACGGCATCCCGTGAATATTACCGGAAGGCGTCGATTCAGGAGTGTTCATGTCGGCATGTGCGTCGAACCAGATCAGACCGACCGACTGCTGCTGTTTTTTATAGAACGACGCTACACCAGCGAACGATCCGATGGCTATCGAGTGATCACCACCGAGTACGAGTGGAAGTTGTCCGGAAGTAAGTATCTCCTCAACCTTGTCGGCAAGTTCTTCGCATGCGCCGTTTATCAAATCCACATACTTAAGTTTGTCGTCTTCTTCAGGAGTTACTTCAGGTCGTTCAAGTCGCAGATCACCGAGATCTCGAACTGAGTATCCGAGTGCGGCGATGCGTTGCTTCAAGCGAGCCACTCGAAGTGCCGCTGGTCCCATGTCGACGCCAGCCATGCTCGCGCCATAACCCAGCGGAACTCCCAGGATGCCAACGGACCTGTTCACACTGCTCGCAGCCTCGTTGTTTTTGTCGGTTTGATCCACAACTGATGACATATGCTAACTGCCGAGGTTGAGATTGAAACCTCCGCCACCGCTACCTTGCGTCGGAAAGAAT
>QHXL01000465.1 GCA_003222935.1 Acidobacteriota bacterium | reverse complement strand
TTTGGTTCAAAGGCGCTTACGACCGCGCGTCCCTGGTTGTCGCGCATCAAGACTTCAATGCGACGCTCAGCCTGGCTAAGTCGATCCTGGCACTCGCGTGAGAGACGGATACCTTGTTCAAACAATTCGAGACTCTTCTCGAGCGCCAGGTCGCCGCTTTCAAGGTGGCGGACTATCTGCTCGAGTGCTTCGAGTGAGGCTTCAAAGGTCCTTGGTTCTTCCTTCATGATCGTTTATCGACGCTTCTTCGGTTTTTGCAATCCCTTCAACAAAGTCTTTCCAAAATCAATTCCGCCGATTGCCGGCAGGTCTTTCATCACATTATCAACCACGCGCTGAAGTAATACTTCATCTTTGAATTCAGTCACCTTCCAAAGATCTGCGTCGCGCTGAAGTCCCAATTCGATGGTCCGATTTGACATGGGTGCTACAGCCTTGGCTTTGTCCCCTTCGGTTGTGATCGTCACCAGTGACGGAACAGCGAGCGCTACCAGGATGAACGGCTTAGGTTGCGATTTTGAGGCAAACTCCTTTATCTCTTTTGCGACCTCTTCCTCGATAGTTGTTTTCAACTTCGGCAGCAGTGTCGGGATGACCGCATCGATCTGTTTCTGCATGCCTTCGTTCAGTGCAATACCGTAACGCTCCGCTGCTTGCTTACTGACGTCAGCAATAAGATTTCTCGCGATGGCATCATCGTCGATCTGTTTTTTGAACGACGCCATGTCGTCTCGTTGTGCCGCGTCGATGATCAACGCCAACGAGTAGGCAGGTTTGGTTTGATAGTTACGCCACCAAAGAAACCCACCAACGCCAACTGCAACAACTCCCATAACAATCAACAGAAACAAGACGAGGATTATCTTGAGCCAGCTTCTCGACTTGCGGCGTTGTTGACCGTAGCCACGCGATCCGGCAGAACCTTGTCCACCAGGCGGGTTATCCAGATTGATTACTATGCGTTTCTTAATAGGGTCGTTAGCTTCCATAGAAATGTCCAAACAAAATGTCCGATAAACTTCAGTTTGTCGTTATCGCTAACAAGTTGGCCTTTGTAGATCAACGCTCGTTCGACTCTGATCAGTTCGATCCGCGTTCATCTGCGGCTGATTTCTCTTCCACTCTTGTTCTCAGTCTGCCCTTAGCGAGTCGCACATCAACCTGATCACCAACCGAAACAGACTCAGTATCACGAATCAAACGCCCATCAACATCCTGTGCGATCGCATAGCCACGATGTAGCACAGCCAGGGGCGAAAGCGCATCCAGCGAAGCGGCAGCCAGGCTTAATCTCTCCCGACCCATCTGTACCTTCTCCTCGATCGCCACATCACACCTTGCTGCCGCAGCATCATACCGCGCACGGGCCGTGGCCACACGGTTTTGCAGTTGAGCCGGCGAGATTTGTTGCACCAGGTTGTTGGCCCGCAGGCTAGCGTGCCGCAACAGCTGGTTCATAGAAACTTGCAACTCGTGAGTTGCCGTGTTCGCACCGACGCGTGCATCATGCAGCCGAGTCTTGACCTCATCAAACACCTGCGACAACGCATGCTCCTGCACGCGTGCACGCGCATCTACAATCTTGTACCTCGTCAGTCTGACCAGCTGCCGGCCTAAATGATCCAACGCTGTGCACAACTGATCTTCACGTGCCGCGACAATCTCCGCTGCCGCTGAAGGTGTCGGCGCACGATGATCAGCCACGAAGTCGGCAATCGTAAAGTCAGTCTCGTGGCCCACTGCTGAAATGACGGGTATCGAGGAATTGCGAATCGCACGTGCTACCTCTTCCGAATTGAATGCCCATAAATCTTCGGTCGAGCCACCTCCGCGACCAACAATCAAAACATCGACCCCATCTTTGTCACGCCCGTTACGCAACGCGAGCTCATGATGTTGATTGATGAAGCGGATTGCGCGCGCGATGTCTGGCCCGGCTCCGTCTCCCTGAACTCGCGCGGGCGCCAGTAGCACATTCACGGTTTTCGTACGACGTGAAATCACGTTGAGCATATCGCGAATCGCTGCGCCGGTTGGGGAGGTAACGATACCCACTCGTCTCGGAAATACCGGGAGCGCGCGCTTCAGTTCCTTCGCAAACAAGCCTTCAGCCTGGAGTCGATCGCGAAGTTGCTCAAACGCAATTCGCAATGCGCCGGCTCCGACCGGATCGAGCGACTCAACGACCAATTCATATTCGCCGCGTGGTTGATAGACGGTCAACTTTCCACGCGCGCGCACGTGCAGCCCGTCAGCCGGTTTGAAGCGAATGCGCTGGTTTGATGAACGGAAACACTTGGCCTTGAGCTGAGCGTTTGAGTCTTTGATCGTGAAGTACCAGTGACCCGATTGATGTGCCTTGAAGTTTGATATCTCGCCTTCAACCCAGACCGAAGCAAATCGCGACTCAAGTGAGATTCGAATCGCATTGGTCAGCTGCGACACCGACATCGGGCGTCGTTCAGTGTCATCGAAAAGTGCATTGAAGAGAGGTTGAGACATAAGAGTTCTCCACAGATTACACAGATTACCCAGATTCAAAAAGCAATCAGAGCGGCTTAACTGTTTTGGCCTGAAATCTGTGGAATCGGCGAAATCTGTAGATAAGTTCTTTCGCAGGCGAGGCAGATTAAGGGCTCACGCCAACTACCGGACTGAGTTTGACTGAAGCGCCAGTGCGATTAGTTGTCACTCTCACGCGGGGATTCGCTGACACGGAATTTGATGTGTAAGTGATGGTGTACGCACTTCGCAATTGCAAGACGATGTCGTCGTAAGCCTTTTGCAGATCGTCTATTCTTTTGATTGGATAGTAAACGCCACCCGAAGCGGCGGCGAGCTTACGACCTTCATCATCTGCACGCGTAGTGAGTGTCAGATAACGAGTGCGCAACGGATCGATTGTGATTTCGGGTTTCGGCACACTTCCTTCAGGAATCAATCCGGAAGGTACATACAACGGGTAAACCAGCGCACCCGACTCAGCCAAAGCCTCGACAATAGCCGGAAACGGCACGAACGACTTGTTGTCGTCTCCGTCTGACATAACCACGATCGCGGTTCGCTCGCCACGCAGCTGCTTCATCATATTGCTCAGCACATAACCGAGCGCGTCGTATAGCGCCGTGCCGCCGCCGGCGTCGATCTCGTCGAGTTTCCGCGAGAGCATCGCGCGGTCAGTGCTGAAGTCGGAGATGATTTGAATGTCGTCGCGAAAGCTGATGATCGCAATTCGATCCTGGGGACTGACTGTTCGCAGGAAGTCGCGTGCGGCTTTCCGAATAAAGTCCATCCGCTCTTCGATGCTGCCTGAAACGTCGAGCAACAGTACGAGATTGAATGCTTCATTCGTAGGCGCGACATTAGTCACGCGACGCTCGATGCGGTAAAGTCGGTCTCTCGCATGCCGGGAATAGCGCGTCCAAAACGGTCAATGACACTTGCGTTGAAGCGCATTAACTGCGGCGCAACGGAACTGACAATCGGACCGGGAGCCTTGCCTTTTCGTAACTCGGGTTCCTTTTCCGGTGGCGGCAGTGTCTTCGCGAAATCGCCAAACATCTTTGGCGACACTTTGCGAATTGCGTCTACGAGTTGAGTGTCGCCGCTGCGAACGATTGCACGTGCGGCTTCAGTGAGTGGTCGCTCGCGCAAATCGGCCGGCGCCATTGTCGGATCGACATTCAGCAGGACCACGCCGCGTTGCGTGTGGAAGTTGAGCGCGACCCGCTCCTCTTTTGGTGAGTCTTTCTCGCCGAGTCTGCCCTCTAAGCGAAACCAGCCGCCAGCTTTCTCTTTTACTGTCTCCAACTCGACGTCGCTCATGTAGCGCGGCTTGCTGGCTTCCCAGACGAAGTCGTACTTCAAAGCTTCCAGCGGTACGTCTGCGTGAATTGTTCCCGTGTCAGTTTTCACTAATGCCGACTCGACGTTTCCGATAACGCTTACTGCTCCAGCGCCACCTTCGACTTCAACTTTCGATCTAACAGGAATCTTTACAACGAGGTCTATGCGATCCTTCTCACTGCGCGGTCGGACATCAATCTCGATCTTGCCGTTCTCGGCTTTGGTTGTGATGTCGCTTTCCGCGACGGCCGCGCCTGCCGATCCGGCTTCGAGTCGTGCCTTGCTCTTGAACTCCTCGTCGGCAACGACAGTCACCCGTCCATCCCGATTTTTGACTAACAAGGAGATCTTCTCAGCAGTGTCGAAGTCGCGTTGATAGCTGGCGAATTGCTGCGCCGGGCCAGACGCTTTCGAGGCAGGGAAATCAGCAAAACTCGATGAATAGGGCAGACAAATACTGCCCAATAGCAACAGGGCTACGGTGATGAATGATTGACTTGGGGAAAAACGACGCCGCAGAAGACGGGCGAGGTACTCAGGGTAAAACATCGTGCGTGATCTTGCCTGTGGGAGTTATTAGGGTCAAGCGTGGTTTCGCGGTTGCGGGTTAAATGTTCAAATCTGCTCATACAAACTTTAAGTTCTTTAGTTCATAGGAGACTTTTCGCCTCGGCTTCGCCGCCGGATGTGAGGCGTGGCTCTGCCTCGCCGTAAGTTGCGCCTTAAGTCTGGGCTGTGCCCTGGTACGAGCTTGGCTCCTTTTCACCGCAGTAGTTTGGGCCGAGCCCGAACCAGGGGCCAAGCCTGGATCCACGGGGCTCGTCACGACGAGGCATAGCCGTCGCCTCAATCCGGCGGCGAAGCCGAGGCGAGGGGTCTCTTTAAGAAACAAGGCAAACCGCTGGTTTCGACTTACCATCTTATGGGCTATCATAACCGGACCGATCAACCCCCAAAGTGATTAGCCGTACGCATTCAGTAGGAGAGTGTGGTTTGGGCCAAGGTACCGTTCAGACAAAGACGCGTCATCAGGAACCTCGCGACCAGGAGCAAAGGCAAAAGGGACAACCTGACCAGGAGCCAACCAAAAGCGATCGACTTCGGATCCACAACCTGGTTACGCGTGATCCGCGAACCGGGCTTGCCGAAGATGTCCGCAAAGGACTCGCAGCGAGTCCCAAAAGATTTCTTCCTAAATACTTCTACGATGAACTCGGGTCGCAGCTGTTTGAAGCGATCTGTTTGCTGCCTGAGTACTACCTGACTCGTGCCGAGGAAGAGATTCTTCGTAACTACTCAGACGAGATCGCCGCGGCAGTTGAAGGCAAGAAGACTCTCGTCGAAATGGGAAGTGGTAGCGCCACGAAGACCCGACTCATCATTGAAGCGCTGCTTCGAGAACAGACCGAGTTACTTTTTATGCCCGTGGATATCTCGGCGTCGGCGCTCGAGAGTAGTTCGCGGATACTGCTGCAGTCGTATCCGCGTCTCCGGATTGAGGCCTATGCGGCTGATTATTTCGCGGGCATGGCTGAGCTCGAAAAGAGCGAACGCGGTCGGACTCTCGCGCTTTTCCTTGGCTCAAACATTAGCAACTTCCCCTCCGCGGATGCGGTTCGGTTTCTCAAAGCGATGCGTAGTGTGCTTCACAAAGGCGACGCGCTGCTGCTCGGCGCTGATCTCAAGAAAGATCCAGCCACGCTTGAAGCTGCCTACAACGATGCGCTCGGCGTAACGTCTGCTTTCAACCTGAATGTGCTCGCTCGGATTAATCGCGAGTTAGGCGGCAACTTCGACTTGCGTTCGTTTAAGCATCACGCGTTCTACAATGAAGATAAAGGTCGGATAGAGATCTACATTCAGAGTTTGCTGGACCAGCGGGTGCGAATCGATAAGTTGGATATCGAGGTTGATTTCGCCGAGGGTGAATTGATCCATACGGAACACTCGCACAAGTACGACGAAGCAGGCATTGATCAGCTGGCGAATGCAACCGGGTTTGTGCGGACTAAGACATGGGTTGATTCACAAGGTCGCTTCAGTAGTAATCTGCTTATGGCCGAGTGATCTATGATCCGTCGTGGTCAAGGGTCAGTACCGTTACGCGGTAGCGTCGGGTCGCCTGTCAGCTATGATCACCTGCAAGAGTAACCAACCCGACGCTACGGCGCTACGGTACTGACCCTTCATGACTGCTCCATCCGACAATCCACTGGTCCAGCTTGAGAACGTCAGTTACTCCATTCCGAGCAACCCCAAACCAATAATTTCCAACCTCAACCTAACTATCAACCAGGGCGAGACAGTTGTTCTCCTTGGTGAATCCGGTTGTGGCAAAACCACCACGCTCAAACTCGTCAATCGGCTCTACACCCCAACATCTGGCGCTGTGCTCGTTGAAGGTAAATCGACAAGCGACTGGGATCCAATAGCTTTAAGAAGACACATCGGCTACGTGATCCAGGAAGGTGGGTTGTTTCCACACTTCACCATCGCTCGAAATGTTGGACTTGTTCCTTCGTTGGCTGGATGGGACTACCAACGGATCCGGGCGCGCGTGGATGAACTGCTTTCGATGGTTGGACTTGAACCGGCGCGTTTTGCCGAACGCTACCCACGCGAGTTATCAGGCGGACAACGTCAACGGGTGGGGGTTGCACGCGCACTCGCAGCCGATCCGCCGTTGTTGTTGTTGGATGAACCATTTGGCGCGTTGGATCCAATGACGAGAGTGAGTTTGCAGAAGGAATTTGCGGCGTTATCAAAGCGACTCGGGAAGACGTCAATCCTGGTTACCCATGATGTGCGTGAAGCTCTGTTGCTTGGCGACAGGATCGCCTTAATGGATGGAGGGAACATTGTGTTGTTAGAGACGCCGAAAGGATTTCTTGCGTCGAAACATCCGAAAGCGCGCGCCTATCTGGAAACACTGACTTAACCCCAGGGCTTCGCTGGCTGATTCGACAGGAGATAACTAAATGGAACTCTCGAGACACGTCCTCACTCCGGTAGGAGTGACATATCTATAGCATATTCGAGCATCCGCCTC
>QHXL01000025.1 GCA_003222935.1 Acidobacteriota bacterium | reverse complement strand
CGACGCTGTGATTCCGGCAAATATCCTGAAGCAAGCCGGTGTCGCAATCGATCAGGCACAGGTGCTGGTCTGGGTCGTAGATGCTCGACAGGGAATCACTCAGCTTGATGAGGAACTTGCCGGTCTTTTGCGCGCCACCGGAAAACGAATCTTAGTTGCCGCCAATAAGGTTGACTCAACGCGATTAGAAGCTGAACGAGCCGAGTTCTACAGTTTTGGTTTTGACGACGTACTCGCCGTCTCAGCCGAACAGGGAATTGGCACCGGAGAGTTGCTGGATGCTGTTATCGAGCTGTTGCGAGAAGTAGCCAACGTCGAGCAAGGCGAAGATGTAGAAGTTTCAAAGGAATTGCTACTCGCGATCATCGGTCGTCCCAACGTAGGAAAATCTTCATTGTTGAATCGTCTACTGGGAGAAGATCGAGTCATCGTTTCACCTGTTGCCGGAACAACGCGAGATGCCATCGACACAGTGCTGGACACGCCGGAAGGAAAAGTCCGCCTCATCGATACCGCAGGAATCCGTCGCAAGGGAAAAACCGAGGAGATGGCGGAAAAGCTATCTGTAATCATGGCTCGCAAGAGTCTTGAGCGCGCAGACGTCGCAATTGTTTTGGTCGACGCTGTCGAGGGTGTCACTTCACTTGACGCGACAATTGCGGGCTATGCGCTAGACGCCGGTTGTTCGATCATCATCGCTGTTAATAAGTGGGATGCCCTCGAGAACAAAGAGACAGGTACTCCGTTTGAGTTTGAGCGCAATTTGCGCGATCGAATGAAGTTTTGAATGGGCGCCGGTCATAACGATCTCAGCGTTGAGTGGTCAGCGCGTAGATCGAATCCTACCCCTGGTGCGACAAGCATACGAAGCACGTCACCGACGTATACCGACGGCCCAGCTCAACGACTTTTTTGAAAGGGCAATCGATCAGCCACGTGGCGGGACGGCCCCATCGGCAGGAAAGAGTGGGTATTCGCGTTTGAAGGTCCAGTATTTGACGCAGGTCGGAATCAGGCCTCCCACGTTTGTTGTATTTACCTCCGGCGGCAAGCCAGGACTCCACTTCTCCTACGAACGTTACCTGCTAAATCGCCTGCGCGAAGCGTTTGATTTCTTCGCCACGCCACTCCGTGTCATCGAAAAACACAAGAATAAGAAGAGGAAAGAGGGTTAGTACCGTTGTCGCAACCGGAAGCCCTGCGTTTTGAGGTCACTGCTCAAAATGGCGAGGCTCGTACAGGATTGTTAACTACAAGGCGCGGCGTAATTGAAACACCTGTCTTCATGCCAGTCGGTACTGCCGGTACGGTAAAAGCTATTCGCTTCGAAGAGTTGGAAGGTTCAGACCTAGACGCGAAGATAATTCTTGGTAATACGTATCACCTTTGGTTACGACCTGGTGTTGAGACGATCAAAGCCTGCGGTGGTCTACATCGCTTCAGCGGATGGAATCGAGCGTTACTTACCGACTCGGGTGGTTTTCAAGTTTGGAGTCTTGGGAACTTGCGAAAGATCAGCGAAGAAGGAACAGAGTTTCGTTCTCATGTTGACGGTAGTTTGCAGTTCTTATCACCGGAAGTTTCGATGGAGGTACAGGCTGCGCTGGGTTCAGACATCGTTATGGTGTTTGACGAGTGCACCGCCGGTGACGCCGATCACGAGCAGACCGAGAAGAGTGTGGGGCTCACTGCCCGTTGGGCAAAACGGTCACGCAAAGCTTTTGATCGATTGCAAGAGGTTGGTGCAGATCTTGGCCGGACTGATGCCCAGGAGTTAAGTGGTAATCAAGCACTTTTCGGAATTGTTCAGGGAGCCGGCCATCTGGATTTAAGAAGAAGCAGCCTGGAACAGACCGTGGAGATTGGATTTGATGGATATGCCATCGGCGGTTTGAGTGTCGGCGAAGAAAAATCGGTGATGTTTGACGTAATTGGTGAACTTGCTCCGCAAATGCCACCAGATCGACCGCGTTACCTGATGGGGGTTGGGACACCGGAAGACCTTATAGAAGCAGTCGCTCGAGGCGTCGATATGTTTGATTGTGTTCTACCTACGAGGAATGGACGAACCGGGCAGGCGTTTACGTCAGCGGGTAAGTTGAATATCAAGAACGCCAGATTCGCACATGATCCCAGGCCGCTCGACGAGTCTTGTGGCTGTCTTGTTTGTCGTCGTCACTCGCGCGCGTACCTCCGACATCTTTATCTTGCAGGTGAGATGCTCGCTAGTATCTCGTTGACACATCACAACCTAGCGTTCTTCCTTGACACTATGCGAGGTGTAAGGCAATCTATCCGGTCTCGCGATTTCCCTAAATTCCGTCGAGAGTTCACCGAGCGGCTGACTGCGAATGGTGAATACTAATTCGAGAGCTGGCGGCTTCTGCTTGTTTGATTTTGAGTTTTTGATTCCCTTGTCGAAAAGGATTGAGTTCCCATCCTTCGAGCCAACTAAAACCTAATGGATACTTTTCTCATCTTTTTTCAGGGTGGTTTGGGTGCTATCGGCGGACTGCTGCCGATGGTGCTAATCATCGGCGTCTTTTATGTTTTGTTGATTCGTCCTCAGCAGAAAAGACAAAAACAACTTCAGGAAACGATATCGACTCTTAAGCTTGGCGATCGTGTAATCACCAATGGGGGCGTTATTGGTGTGATTACGGTTGTGCGCGACACCAGTTTTTTCATTAGAAGTGCAGACAAATCGATCATCGAAGTATCTCGCACCTCGATCGCCGGAATCGACGAAGAAGAAAAGAAATAAATCTAACAATCCACGATTTAAGTAATGAAGAAAAAGAATCTCCTGCAGCGAATAATCATAATCGCAATTGTCACAATTGCTGGGCTCTACATTGTGATAGGCCCTCGTCATCGTCCCACTCTAAAGGACTTCACCTGGTCGGGGATTAAAGCGACACTCGCTTCTAATATCCGCCTTGGACTCGATCTTAAGGGTGGCTCTCACCTTGTAATGCGAGTGAAGACCGAAGAGTTTTTGAAGCATCTCACGGAAGCTAACAAGGTTGCCGCGGATGCTGCGGCAAAGGAAGCTGGTTTTCAGGTTACTGGCTCCAACGCTGTCACGACTGGCGGCAACTACCAGGTTATTCTCGACGTCGCAGATCCATCTCAAGCTCAAGCCATCAAGGAAGCGGTTCAAAAGAAGGTCGAATTCGGCGACACCTCAACGTGGTCATTTTCAACGTCCGGGAACCAGTTGATCTGGTCGATGACTTCGCTTGCTCAACGAACGCTGGCCGATAACGCCACGACCCAGGCGATGAATATCATCGATAGCCGCATTAACGCTCTGGGTGTTACTGAACCGACCCTGCAGACACACGGTGCTCAGAGTTCGCACCAGATTCTCTTGCAGATGCCAGGTGTGCAGGATCCTGAACGCATCAAGAATCTTCTAAAGGGTGAGTCGCGACTTGAACTGGTTCATGTAATCAGTCCTCCGAGTCCTGCGCCGAGTCAAACATACTTAACGCAAGAGGAAGCGATGGCGTCGCTAAACACCGGCGGTACCATTCCGGCTAATCGTCGAGTGTTGAAGTACAAGGAACGTACCGATCCCACGGCCGATGCTAACAAGGATCAGACTCAGGAAAAGCCCACCAAGTGGGTAGTTGTTGAGGCCCCGGCAATTATTGATGGCAGTGAATTGCGAAATGCCAATGCCATTCCGCGGCAGGGCGGAGCGGACGAATTCGAAATCAGCTTTTCGTTGAAGAAGAATGGTGCTGACAAATTTGGTGAGTGGACTGGCGCCCATATTAATGACTACATGGGTATCGTTCTGAACGATGAAGTTCAATCGATCGCATTTATTAAGTCTCAGATTCATGACCAGGGGCAGATTGAAGGTCGATACACTAAACAATCTGCTGAAGACCTCGCCCTGACGCTCCGTTCAGGAGCCTTGCCTGCACCGATTGAGTATCTTGAAGAGCGAACGGTTGGACCGAGCCTGGGCCAGGATTCCATCAACGCAGGGGTAAGGGCATCGGCTGTAGGCTTGGCGCTCGTCGTATTGTTCATGCTTGTCTATTACCGAGGATCCGGCATCAATGCAGTTGTTGCGCTACTGCTCAACATGATCCTCATGATGGCCGGTCTAATTCTGTTTGGCGCTACACTTACTCTTCCCGGAATCGCGGGCATCATCTTAACTATCGGTATGGCGGTCGACTCCAACGTGCTCATCTTTGAGCGCATACGTGAGGAGTTGCGGTCAGGTAAAACAATTCCGTCTGCGGTCGATCAAGGCTTCGGTCGAGCATTTGTTACTATTATCGATACACACGTAACCACAATTATTTCGTCCCTTTTCCTTTTTGTGTTTGGCACTGGCCCGATTCGCGGATTCGCCGTGACGCTCGTGATTGGACTTTTGGTCAATCTTTTCTCGGCCGTCTATGTGTCGCGCACTATCTTCATCTGGTTGTTGGGACGTAAAGAGCGAGTGGAGTCGCTAAGCATTTAGAGAGTCCTGGTATGATTCAATTTTTTAAAGACGTACGCTTTGATTGGTTAGCTAGCAGACGCGTATTTATCACGATCTCGGTTCTGTTGATGTTGGGTGGTCTGTTCTCCGCAGTCATCAGGCAGGCAACGGGTCGTCAAGCATTTAACCTTGGCGTTGACTTCAAAGGCGGAACCGTTGTTACTGTAAAGTTCAAACAACGTCCTACCGATGAAGCGATTCGCACGGCACTGTCTAAGCAGGGGCTTAACGACGCAGTTGTTCAGGGGACTGACAAGTTTGACACTGTGTTGGTGAAGTTGCCACTCGAGGGACAATCCCAGGCCGAGATTGAATCCGGTCGTGCCCAGGTTCGCAACGCGCTCAGTACTTTTGGTCCAGAAGCACAGGTTGGTTTGCATCTGGCCGGCGATCCAAATTCGTCCTACGAAATAGTAGGTACCGATGCCGTCGGTGCCATCGCTGGAAGCCAACTTCGCAATAAGGCTATTGCTGTAACGTTAGCGGCACTGGTTGGAATCCTTCTTTATATTGCGCTGCGTTTCGAATGGACCTATGGAGCTGCGGCGGTAATCGCTGTCTTTCACGACGTGCTGGTTACGCTTGGATTCTTCTCGATCTTCCAGTGGGAAGTGAGTCTGACGGTGATCGCCGCGTTACTGACGCTGGTTGGTTTCTCGGTGAACGACACGATCGTGGTTTTTGATCGGATTCGTGAAAATCGTCGTCTCAATCGACGTGAATCGCTTTACAAGATTACAAACGACGCGATCAACCAAACACTGTCTCGTACTGTTATTACCTCCGGGTTGGTATTCCTCTCGGTGTTGGCGATGGTCCTATTTGGCGGTGAAGTGTTACGTGGGTTTTCGCTGGCACTACTGATCGGAATAATCTTCGGTACTTATTCATCCATTGCTGTTGCAAGCCCGATCATGGTCTGGTGGGAGCAGAAGATTGATACGGCAAACCGTGCTGCGGCTATCAACCTGAATAAGCCCCTTCGTGGCGGTGTGCAGTCGTCTTCGAAGAAGGCCTCTGGTTCGGATGCCATGGCTGCTCGTGCCGGAAAGCGCTCAAGCGGAGCGAGTCGGGTTTGATAGTTAAGTCCCTTTCAGTTTTACACTGACTTTACAGTTTGTTTGGCCAGTTTACGCTTGACTTTGAAATGGCATGCGGCTTAGACTGCGGCCGTTGCTGGCCAATTAAATATCTCAAGAGTCGACCCTGCGTTGTGAAAACATTGAAGTGGGCGCGGCGGCAGTCTGTTGAGCAGGCCGGCGAGTTTTGCTTTTCTCGCACAGCGGCTTTCAAGTCTATTCGGTGTGCTCAATATCGCAGGAGCTGCTGTTTTCCCCTTTCTATCTTGTTGGAACTCGAGCGGGCTCTTGCAGTCGACGTTTGAGAAGTATTTTCGCTACTTACACTTTGAACCCCTGATCCATTTGGCGCCGGAAGTGGAGGACAATATAGATGTTCGACAATCTCGTTGAGTCGAGTTCGCATAAGGAAGACATCTCGCGAAAGGGCTCGTTCGTTCTCGTCACCTTGGCAATTTATGTTGTGCTGACGGTGGCTTTCTTCATCGCCGGTATTTATTGGTATGACAACCATCTCGGCGAGATGGAATTGGAGCTGACGACTCTTGTAGCGCCGGTGCCGGTGCCTCAGCAGCAGAAAGAGCCTGAGCAAAAACAGGAAGCAAAACCAGTCAAGGTTGAGCAGAATGTTGATATACGTAAAGAGCTTGTGGCGTCCGTGGATCGGACCGAGTTAGTTCCGAAGGAAGTCTCTGCAAAGGCTAGC
The DNA here is from genome assembly GCA_003222935.1 of Acidobacteriota bacterium. Classification (GTDB taxonomy): domain Bacteria; phylum Acidobacteriota; class Blastocatellia; order Pyrinomonadales; family Pyrinomonadaceae; genus PSRF01. Next base: position 9,389 of record QHXL01000025.1, on the reverse strand, counting down.
GACGTTCCGCCGGTACGACGCGGTGTTACAACCGTGCTTGGTACTGAGAACTCAAGCGCTGCTGCTCCGATGCCCGCTGGTCCAGGCGCTGGAACAGTCGTCGCTGCGCCAACCAAGGTCGCAATTGCTGATGAACCACCGCCACCCGAGGCGAAGCCAACTCCGCCCCGCGCTCCAATCTCAGGAGGCGTGTTAAATGGTAAGGCAATAAGCTTACCCAAGCCGGCATATCCACCAATCGCCAGAGCTGCTCATGCGGCGGGTACTGTTGTAGTTCAAGTACTCATTGATGAGAATGGCAGTGTGGTTTCGGCTAAAGCCTTGTCAGGGCATCCCCTGCTGCAAGCTGTAGCAGTTGGTGCTGCGCGCCAGGCCAGATTCTCCCCAACCAAGCTTTCGGGGCAGCCAGTTAAAGTTACCGGAGTGATCCAGTACAACTTCGTGGCTCAATAACTGCGGAGAGCACTTGTCGTGTCGCCGCGGTTTCCGTACGGCCGTCCCGGCTTCTCTGCTTGCTATCAATCTAATTAAAACTCTTTGGAGGGGTTTACCGTGACAATTTTAACCAGTCTTTTCGGAACAAAGGCACTTGGTCTATTGCTGCTTTTACAGGAAGCTGCTCCCAGCCCGGAGGGCGGCGGTGCCGACCACTTTACGCTCACTGAAATGGTCAAGAACATGGGCGGAGTAGCCATCGCCGTCGTTATCGTGCTCCTAATCATGTCAGTCTATTCGATCGCCATCATGGTCGAACGATACCTGACCTATTCGGCAGCCAAGAAGCAGTCGCGCGAATTTGCGCCACGAGTAGCGCAAGCGCTCAAGAACGATCGCATCGAAGAGGCGATTAATATCAGCGACAAGCACCGCAAGTGACACCTCGCTAGGGTTGTGAGCAGCGGCTTGCAAGAGTTTCGTGCACACGAGGCTTCTTCTGATATCTCGGGTGACGAAATTGACGCATCCAAGCGCGCCCTGCAACGAGCGATCGCCATCAAGACGGCCGAGTTCAAACGTGGATTGTCAGGCTTGGCAACGATCGGTTCGACCGCGCCGTTCGTAGGATTGTTCGGTACGGTGTTTGGTATCATCAACGCCTTCCGTGGCATGAAGAACGCAGAGTCCGCTGGTATCGCCGCAGTCGCGGGTGGTATCTCGGAAGCGCTGTTTACAACCGCTCTCGGTTTGCTCGTCGCGGTGCCCGCGGTGTGGTTGTTCAACTACTTCACAGGCAAAGTGGACGGCTTCGTTGTTGAGATGGATAACTCGGCCTCAGAATTGGTCGACTACTTCATCAAGAACCGAACCAAGCAGTTGAAGCCATAAGGCTGCTCATCCAACGAAACGTGGTGAATCGCGCGGTGCTTGTGCTCGCATCGCGCGACGACAGTTACCCAGGCGTGGAAAGGAAAAGTTGTTATGGGAATGTCAGGTGGAGGTGGTTCCGGTGGCGTACAGTCGGAAATTAACGTCACGCCGATGGTCGACATTATGTTGGTATTGCTGATCATCTTCATGGTGGTCACTCCCTTCTTGCAGCAGGGAATTACAGTCGCGTACCCAAAGCAAATGACCAACCCGGATGTCGATCCAAGAATTATCAAGGAGTCGTCGGTTGTGATTTCTATTCCGAATGACGGCGAGTACTATTTGGGAAAGAAAAAAATCCAAAAGGAAGAGCTGTCTGACAAAGTCGATACGATGCTGAAGGCAATCAAGAACGAACAGGATCGAATCGTTTACATCAAGAGTGGGATTGGCGTGAGTTATGGCGACGTTGTTAATGTCATCAACGAAGTGAGAAAACTCGGCGTCGACAAAATCGGACTTGTGGCTGATAAGAGAAAAGGTGGCCAGGTCGCCGCCAAGCCAACTTCCTAAGAGCATTAACAGAGGAGAATACAGATGTCGCAATCGGCGATGGACCCAGATAAACATGAGAAGCGGAGCCTTAACACGGCGGTACCTTTCATTAACGTTACTCCGTTGATCGACGTTCTGTTGGTGTTGCTGATCATTTTCATGGTGGTTACGCCACTTAAACCGGCTCGGTTTCAAGCTGACATACCAACTCAACGAGATCCAAATGAGGATCTAAGTAAGCTCAAACCTAATCCTTTGACCTTGGTTGTTTCAATCGCTCCCGATCTCTCAATCAAGTTGAATGCTGACTCTTTAGGTTCGGTGAACGACACGGCTCCTTTGGCCCAAAAGCTTTTGCTAACCTTTCAACAACGCAAAGAACAGCGTGCTTATAAGGTCGGAATGGAAGCCCGCTCGGACGTCAAAGACGATGAGCGAATTGAGAAGACGGTTTTTGTGAAGGCTCCGCGAGCTGCGAAGTACGGCGATGTCGTGAAAGTGATTGACGCGATAAAAGGCGCCGGCGCCAGCCCAGTGGGATTGCAGGTCGACGATCTACCTTAATAACGAAGATTGGTGCTTGTAAGCCCCGGCTTGGAAACACGAGCTAGTAATTTGTCGCCGATCTTATTCAACTCTTGGAGTCATTGATAAATGAAACTCTCTCAGACGAGGATTGTCTTAATCTTAACGATTCTTGTTGCCACTACATCCGGTTGCGGTGTAGTCAATCGCATCAGAGCTAAGAATCAATTAAACGAAGCGGCACGCGCCTACCGCGAAGGTAAGTTTGAGGAAGCAGAACAGCATTCTCGTGAGGCCGCACGTTTGGATCCCGATAACAAGACTGCCCCAATGTTCATCGCTCGAACGATCCACGCGCAATATCGACCGGGAGTTCAAGCACCCGACAATCTTGCTAAGGCTCAGAAAGCGATTGAGGCGTATCAACAGCTTCTTGCTAAGAATCCGAACGACGAAGAAGCGTACAAGGCGATCGCCTACCTTTATGGCGCCACTAAAGATGACGCCAAATTGCGGGAATGGATTACTTCCCGCGCCGTCAATGAGGGCGCGGAACCTGAAAAGCGAGCTGAAGCTTTTATCGTTCTTGCAAGTAAAGATTGGGACTGCTCGTTCAAGATAACGGAATTGCCGTCAAATAAAACAACGACCGTCGACAAGAGCAACAACAAGGCGACTGTCGCGTACAAGAAGCCGCTAGATCAAAAGGAATTTGAATCGGCGCAGATGTGCGTTAAGCAGGGTCTCGGCGAAGCGGAGAACGCGATTAAATATGATCCCAACAATGAGTCGGCTTGGTCCTACAAGACGAACTTGCTGCTGGAAGCGTCGAAGCTTGCTGAAATGGATGGAAAGACCGAAGCAAAGGCTGACTATCAGAAACAGTATGAAGTAGCGCTTAAACGAACGACTGAACTGAGTGCGGCCGCACAAAAACGTAAAGAGGAAGAGGAAGCTCGGCAGGCTGCTTCCCCCCCCAAGGGCTAGTAACCAATCACTCCAGAGAACATCAGGTGATGTCCGACTTTAAAGTCGTGACATCACCTTTTTGTTATACTTCAGTTCTCGAAATTAGATGATCAGAATCGAAGATATTGTTGAGAAAGTAGCCGCAAATCACCCGCAGGCGGACCTCGATCTGCTTCGCCGCGCGTACCTCTTTTCAGCGCGCGAACATAAGGGTCAGAAACGAGCCTCCGGTGAATCCTATCTGGTTCATCCCCTGGAAGTTGCAAACATCCTCGCCGACATGAAACTTGATGAAGTGTCCGTCGCGACGGGACTGCTCCACGATGTTGTCGAAGATACGTTAGTAGATTTGGATACGATTAATCAGTACTTCGGTGAGGACATCACCCACCTCGTAGATGGACTCACGAAGATTGCTCAGATCAGCAATATCTCTCGGGAAGAGCAGCAGGCTGAAAACGTGCGCAAGATGTTGTTGGCGATGATCGACGATGTCCGCGTTGTGCTGGTCAAGTTGGCGGATCGTCTTCACAACATGCGAACGCTGCACTATTTGAGCACTGAAAAGCGAAAGCGAATTGCCGAAGAGACCATGGACATCTTCGCTCCAATTGCGCACCGGTTGGGAATGGGTAAGCTGCGCGGTGAACTCGAAGACTTAGCTTTCAGACATCTACATCCGGAAGACTACCGCGAACTTGCCGAACAACTCGAAAAACGACGCCCTGAAAATGAAGCGTTCCTCAAGAGCGTTACTACGCGCATCGAGCAGAAGATGAATGAGTCAGAAGTTCCGTTTGTCCTGGTGGAAGGTCGTGTTAAGCGACTGTACTCGATTTGGAAAAAACTAAGACGCCAGAAGATTAGTCTCGACCAGGTATACGATTTGGTGGCAGCGAGAGTCATAACTCCAAACGAGATTCGGCATTGCTACGCAGCACTCGGTGTGGTCCACAACAACTGGAAACCAGTACCGGGACGTATCAAGGATTGGATCGCGACGCCACGCGACAATCTGTATCAATCGCTGCATACTTCCGTTATTGGTTCCAAAGGCCAATCCTTCGAAGTCCAGATCCGCACCGAAGACATGCACAATATCGCCGAAGAAGGTGTGGCGGCTCATTGGAAATATAAGGAAGGCAAACGCGGCGCTCATGACGACGATCAGGCATTGCAGGCGCTACGCTCATTAGTTGAATGGACTCAGGAGGTCAAGGACTCAAAAGACTTTTTGGATTCGCTCAAGCTCGATCTCTACCCGAAGGACGTTTATGCGTTCACCCCGATGGGTAAAGTGATCCAACTTCCGCGTGGTGCTACTCCTGTCGATTTCGGGTACATGATCCACTCGGAAGTAGGGAACACCTGTACGGGCTCTCGCATAAATGGACGAATGGTCCCGCTGCGCACCCAGATTCAAAACGGCGACGTTGTAGAAATTATTACCAGCAGTAACTCCCATCCGTCCCGTGATTGGTTGAACTTCATTGTCACCTCGAGAGCTCGTAATCGAGTTCGTCATTGGGTTGCTGAACAGCAGCGATCTGAATCGATGGAGATCGGTCGAAAGTTGTTTGAAAAAGAAGCTGGGCGATTTCAACTGTCACCCAAGAAGATCCTGACTGACAACGATAAGACGATGAAACAGGTTGCCAGCGATTACGGCTATGGTCGTGTAGACGATTTGCTCGCCGCTATCGGTTACGGAAAACTTGTTCCTCGTAACATCATCTCAAAGTATTTGGGTCCCGAGCAGTTTGAGCAGCTTGATAAACAGAAAGAGTCGCGACTGCGAAGTGGAGTTCGAGCAGTCAAGCGACTCATCCGTTTGGGCGATGACTCGATTCTCGTTCGCGGTGTCGACGACTTGATGGTTACGCGTGCGCGCTGCTGCAACCCGTTACATGGTGAAGAGATAATTGGTTATGTCACGCGTGGCAAGGGTGTCGCAGTACATACCAAACGCTGTAAGAATGTAAATCAACTCATGGTAAATCGTGAGCGGATTGTTGAAGTGGAGTGGGCTGGGCGACCGGAAAAAACAGCATACGCGGTAAAACTTTTAGCAATCACCGAAAATCGCACTGGAATGATCGCCGGCATCACCGGCGCGATTTCAGATATGAAGACTGGAATCCGAGACGCGCGAGCATCCGTCGCTTCGGATGAGCGTGGACACATCGAAGTTACGGTTGAAGTCTTTGATGTGAAGCACCTGGACAAGGTAATTGGATCGATCAAAGGCGTGCCAGGTGTCCTCGACGTCGAAAGAATGCAGGGAATGGTCTAGAAGCAGCTGCTTTTCCTTTAACTGAAGCTTTCTGCTAGAATCCCGCCTTTGTTTTTGCCTGAGGTTATGGCTACTGTGAAGGTAAGAGTTCAAACTGACAATGCACCTGCGGCAATTGGGCCGTATTCGCAGGCTATTAAGGCCGGCGGGTTCGTTTTTGCCTCGGGACAGATTCCCATCGATCCTCAGACGGGCGAGTTTGTCGCCGGCGGCATTGGTGAGCAAACTGAACAGGTGCTAAAGAATCTGTCAGCAGTCTTGGAAGCAGCCGGCAGCAGTTTGGCTAGAGTGGTCAAGACAACAGTCTTTTTGGCTGATATGAAAGAGTTTGCGTCAATGAATGAGGTGTATGGAAAGTTCTTTACGGGCGAACCACCGGCTCGTGCGACCGTTGCTGCAGCTGGCCTACCGAAAGATGCTCGTGTAGAAATTGAAGCTGTCGCACTCGTGTCCGAATAAAAAAGCCGGCCTCTTTAGGAGCGCCGACTTAGAGTGATTTCATTGAAAACTTAGGTTTTACGCGGCTTTTGAGACTTTTCCGGCCTTGATACAGCTCGTGCAGACCTTCATCCGCTTTGCACCACCCTGTGGTTGCTGAACCCGGATTGATTGTAGATTTGGGTCAAACCTACGCGGCGTACGATTATTCGCATGAGAGACATTATTGCCGAACTGAGGTCCTTTGCCGCAGACATCACAACGTTTGGCCATTATTTTTACAACCTCCAAGGTAACAGGGTTTCGTATAAATGTTTTCGGCATCATACAGGCAGTAATCTTGCCGAAATTGGAAACCAAGGTTTATAGCAAACGCATTTCTAAGTCGTCAAGCAGCTGCGCTCAGGCAGTGCTTAATGTTCGACTTGTGTAGGAAACTATTAAAGGAGCAGAGTTAAAGTGCGCAAATTCGCAAAAGTAGTTGTTTTTCTTACGTGTGCATCGGTGGTTTTCGCTATCAGTGGATGCACTGGGGGTAACCCGGAAGCTAAGGACAGTACCGTCGCTGCGACGGTTAACGGTCGGAGTATTCTGCTCCGCGAAGTTGAGCGTGCGGTAACGGCGCAGTCCGGCGGCCAGCAAGCGAAGTTATCCCAGCTCGAGTTGGCGCAGGCCCGCTTGCAGATTCTGAGTAACCTCATTCAGCGGGAAGTGCTTTTCCAACGCGCTGAGCGTGAGAAGCTTTTGCCTACCCCTGATGAAATCGAGGGGGCGATCAATGCTCAGAAGCAGCAAACCGGCATGACTCAGGAAGAGTTTGATAAGAGTTTGAAGCAGCAGAACGTGTCAATCGAAACTTTGCGTGAGGAAGCCCGCAAGGAGTTGGCCATAGCAAAGCTTCAGGACAAGTACAGTGGAAAGGTAAGCATCAGTGATCGCGAAGTCGAGGAATACTACGCTGCGAACAAAGATCAGTTTGTGAGTAGCCGCGGTGTTGCCTTGGCGATGATCGCTGTCGATCCACAAAACAACAGCGCTCAGGGCATCTCAAATGACGACGCAAAAAATGAGACTGACGCCAAGGTTAAGATCGACAATATTTACCAGCAATTAAAAGGTGGTGCAGATTTTGCCACCGTCGCTCGCGCACGAAGTGAGGATTCCAGCTTGACTCGTGGTGGCGATATTGGATTCGCCGGAGAAGAGCAACTCAAACAGAATGGATTTCCCGCCGAAATCGTCAGCCAACTATTTGGTCCAGCTATGCAGGTTGGTAGTTTCACGAATGCCGTTAAGTTTAGTTCACCACAGTATCCGGGCGGTCGTTGGTACATCTTCAAGCTTCAGGATCGAAGGCTGCAAACAGAGAATCTGACTTTGGAGAGCCAGGGTATTCGTCAACAAATTACTCAGGGACTGACAAATCAGCGCAAGCAGATTTTGAATGCTGCCTTGTTGGAAGTGGCGATCAATGAAGCGAAGATCGTTAATAACTTAGCCGGGAACATGATCAACAATCCGGGGAATCTTGGACTAAGACCTGTTTCTCCAGGCTCAGAACCCGCTGCCGCACCAGCGGCGACGCAATCCCAAGCTCCAGCCTCGACCGCTTCGCCGGCGGCGAGTCCAGCTGGATCGACAAAGTAACGGCGCCGCGCTTCGAGTGCTAGCGGGTGTAGGAGGCTGGTTCAGCTCCGCACCCGCTTAGTTTTGAATAGGTAAGTCTGTAGTCATGTTATTTCGGTTATCAGAAGTCCATAAATCATACGGCGTCCAGGACGTCCTTCGGGGCACCACGTTGCAAATCAACGCTGGTGAGCACGTTGGTCTAGTCGGCAGAAATGGCGCCGGCAAGAGTACGATTTTTCGCTTGGTACGAGGCGAGGAGTCTGCCGATAAAGGTGAAGTCATCAAGGCGAGGGGCATTCGCCTTGGCTTGTTAGACCAGCATGTTCACTTCGAGCCCGGATCAACGGTTCACGAATCTGCACTGGCGGCTTTCGGGCATTTGCAGCAGATCGAACATGAAATGCACGAGCTCGAGCACCGCATGGCTGACGCGGGTTCGGAGCTTGAGAAAATTCTGGAACGATACAGCGATCTGCAACATCAGTTCGAGCATGAAGGTGGTTTCGAGTATGCCGCTAAGGCCGAAGCCATTTTGCAGGGTCTTGGCTTCGAGAAAGACCTGTGGTCGCTGGAGACTTCAAAACTTTCTGGCGGGCAACAAAATCGACTCGGACTTGCCAAGTTGCTTCTCGCAGCTCCGGATATCCTGCTCCTGGATGAACCGACTAACCATCTGGACGTAAACGCAGTCGAGTGGTTGGAAGAATTTCTTCAAGAATATCCATCTGCTTACGTGATCATCAGTCACGATCGTTACTTTCTGGATCGCGCCTGTAAGCGAATCATTGAACTTGAGAATGGTAAAGCCTCCAGTTACACCGGAAACTATTCAGCCTATTTGGTTGAGCGGGAAGAGCGTCGTGAAGCACAACAACGCGCTTACGACAATCAACAGCAGCTGATTGCCAAGACCGAAGAGTTTATTCGTCGGAACCTTGCCGGGCAGAAAACGAAACAGGCAAAGTCCCGCCGAACGCTGTTGCAGAAGATCGAACGAATCGAGGCTGTCCGACCGGATCAGTCATCGGGAGATTTTCGACTGAAAGCGATTGAGCGTACTGGCAACCATGTATTGACTGTTACTGATCTCGAGATCGGTTATCCCGATAAGATCCTGGCCCAGGATATTTCGTTTATTCTTCGTCGTGCTGAGTGTCTCGGGATAATCGGACCTAACGGGTCTGGTAAGACTACGTTTTTGCGCACCGTGCTCAACAAAGTGCCCCCATTAAAGGGTGAGGTGAGATGGGGCACGAAAGTTCAAGTAGGCTATTACGCACAGCAACTCGACGACTTGGATGATCGCAACGAGATCATCATGGAACTCCGAAGGGTGGCGCCTTCCAGTGCGACTGCCGGTGAACTTAGATCATTCCTCGCGAAGTTCTTATTTACTGGAGACGACGTTTACAAGCACGTGAGGGATCTGTCTGGTGGGGAAAAGGGTCGACTTGCACTCGCCAAGTTAATCTACTCGCGCGTCAACGTGCTGGTGTTGGATGAGCCGACTAATCACCTCGATATTCCGTCACGCGAAGCTTTGGAAGAAGCGCTGTCTGCTTATGAAGGTACTATCATAACTATTAGCCACGATCGTTATTTTTTGGATCGTGTGGCAACTCAGATACTGTCATTAGATGGTGCGGGTATAGCTGAGCATTACGACGGAGAC
>QHXL01000420.1:1655-6992 GCA_003222935.1 Acidobacteriota bacterium | reverse complement strand
TGAGAGTCGATGCGAGTATCGTGCGATCGTTTTCTGTGCCCTCGAGCAATGGAAGCGCCATCTTGGCGTACTCCAACGTGTTCTGATCCTGATGTAACGATGAATAGCTACTGGCAACCGCCAACAATGCGACAGCTTCTCCCAAATTGACCTTGCTGGCGTGGAACAGCTTCGCCGCTTCTTTGTACTTCTCGATGGCTTTCAGATGGGACTCGTTTGTGTTTTCGGCATCCAGTTTCTGTCCGGCTTGCAGCAATTCCGTGCCGGCAACCAAAGGATCTTGTTGCAGTCGCGCCAGAAGTTCCGAGATTTCAAAATTGGAAGGTCTCGGGCTAATGGGGCTCGTAAAATGAGCGGATGACTCTTTCGCGCAGAAGGAACAGATTAGAACAAGGACAAAGAGCCAAATAGGTCCAACCCGCTTGAGGCGGGATTGACTAGTCATCGCGACTTTGGAGTCTCTGAAACCCAACACATTCGTCCTTGTCAATAGACGCATTCAAAACATGATGAAGAGCCTAAGGAGTACCTAGCGCTGTCAGACGGCTCTCCACCGTATTCAGAGATGAGGATTCCTTAGCGAATTGAAAGATGCTTTTTGCTTGAACGTAATGCTTGATTGCTTCCGGTTTGTTTCCCAATCCTTCGTATATCTCGCCGAGTGTTTGTTCAGAAATCGCTTGGCCGATGCGGGTGTCCCGACTCACCATTGTGGGCTCCAATAGTCTCAAATACAGGGTTTCGGCCTTGCGAATCAATCCAACTCTCAGGTAAAGGGAGCCTAACAACCGAATAGACTCAGGGTTCTCTTGAGCGGCTTTATCGTTTTCCAATAGTTGTATAGCGTCGGCATTCAACCGATTATTGGCGTAAAGCGAGGCAAGCATTTTTGTCCGCAGATCCTTGTTGACGTCTAGTTCACTAATGTTGAGTTTGATAGCCTGAATCCTTTGAGCCTTCTCAGGCTCCAGCAGCGTAAAGCCCATGTTGGGCAGATTCTCCTCCTCCGAGCTGCGCCCGTTTGCTTCAACGATGACCTTATAGGTCTCGCCGTTCTTTAGCGCCGGTGCACACCAGGTGCTTCGCTCGGACCCACACGACTCTGGATAGGTAATTTCTTGGAACGGCTTGCCAGAAACGGCGTCCATGTTAACGCTCCAACTCTCTTGCTCCCCCCTAACCGTAACTTTGTAGGTCTTCGCATTTGGAATTGACGTCCAACGAAGTGTGGGACGTTTTTCGAGCGTGTTAGTTGAGCGAGGCGTTAGCACGATGGGAAATGCAAAGCTGGCGGTATCGCCCATAGTGGGGCCATCAATCTTTCGGCCGTTGCGACCGATCAAGATTCCTTCTTCCGGAGTCGGCTTACAGGGGACAGGCTGGTTCCGCGGGTTACCACTTAGCGCCACTCGCGCAGTGATATTATCGCAAATGAGTGTTCCAGAGACGGGACTCCTTACCTTTAGCAGATCCCCTAAATGAACTACCGTTCCTGCCGTCACGGGAATTGCCTGTAGTTCACCCTTGAATGTGACGCGAACATTCTCCGGCTGCTGGTTCGCGACAAAAGCACAGCCACAGACTGCTGGAGTTTGGGCTTTAACCATTATCGAGTCTGCTCCAACCAGCATCCAGAAAGTGAGCAATGTGGCAGCTTTGATAACTTTCCTCATGGTTTTTTGCCTTGTTTGTTAGGGGCGTTGCCTTTTTTAGAGTTGGTCGAATCTTGCGCATCATCGTGGTTAATGCGCTCCTGCGCTAGCGCCAACCAGTCAGGCTCAATTCTTTCTCCCTGATCGTTTCTTGATTTCGTCGGAATCGGGTTTCGCAGAGCCGTTTGGGATTTTTGCTTCTTCTTCAAGCACTTGCCCGAGCAGACAGTGCGGAGCAGCCCAGCTTGGTCTAAGTTTGATCACTTCTCGAAGGTCATCTTCGGACTGTGTGAGATATTTCAAGCCGAAGTATGCCCAGGCGCGGTTTCCCAATAACGAAGATCTAATCCTTACGTAAGCATCATCAGATTGAAATTCATTCGCCTTCTGCTGAGCTTCGATCGCAACCAGTCCGCTATTAATCAATCTCAGAGCAGTGGCATAGTCCTTTCTTTCAGCCATCGACAAATGGCCCAGTCCGTCATACGCCAAGCTCATGTGGCCGTCCCATCGAATGGCTGATTTGTATTCCTCTTCAGCTTTACCGTATTCCGCTACGCTTTCATATGCACGGGCCAAATTATAGTGAGCGATAGCATCAGAAGGGTCAAGGCTAATCGTTCTTTGGTAGCGGCTAATGGGATTGGAAAGTTCGCCTTGATAACGCTCCGTGACGCCGCGGTTGCTGTAGTACTTCACCACCTGCGGCAACAGGAACCACATTACAAACGCGATCGTGACAAAGAGAATGCTCAACACAAATCGTCTCTTGATGATTTTTCCCTTCAATCCTTCGGCTTTGCCAGATTGAAGAGCTGTAACCTGCTTGGCTATTTCAACTACGGTACCGCCAACCAGCAATGTCACCAGTGCTTGCAATACGGTGCCAAGTACGCCAACTTCGCCACTCAGGAAACGACGAAGACTTTCAACGATGAAGCTCAAAGAGATGACAATCCCGCCCCAAAGAATGTAATTGAGGGTTCGTATCTTCCAATCCTCACTAGGAGATCGCGCGTCCAGAAACCACCACCAGGCATCTATTGACGGAAACGAGGCGGACGCAGAAGTCATCTTCCGCGCGTCGCGCCAGTCAGCTAGTGTGGCGGAACCGAACCGATTGTTTAGATCGGCCGCTCTCGCTTTTAGCGCTTGATCTAAATCGCAGATTTTTGCGACGAGGTCAGGCGTTGGGGGTTGTGTTGCCAACTCTGTCGCCACCCTATCCCTCGCCAAGAGCACTTCAAGCGCTTTTAGGCGATCGCATTTCGGCGTTAGGTCCTTGATCGCCTGTTCGTAAGCTGTAATGGCAGTAGCTAAATCGGGCATAACAGAATACTACTCGCTAGTTGCTCACTACCGACTCGGATCTCCGGTAAGAACGAATGCTGCCCAGTAGTACGGATGCTGACTAGTGGCACGGACCTCCCGTTGCGCAGCCTGCAACGCGGCGGCTTTACCCATTCCTTCTCGATAGTGCTTTAAAAAGGAATACATAAGGGCGCCGGTTTGTTCTTCCTTAACACTCCACAAGCTGGCCACGACAGTGGGTGCACCCGCATAAATGAAGGCCCGATTCAAACTCACGATGTCATCCCGTCTGCTGGGGTTTCCCAACTGAGTTTGGTAAGCGCTCAGAACAACCAAATTAGTTTTTTTCAGCTTCAGACCATAAATCTCATGGACTTCGAGCATTCCATCATTGTCCTGATCGGCGGCCATCACCAACTCCGAAAACATCGGACTCTCGATGTTAAGTTTGCCATGCGCTGCTACAAACAGGATGGCGCTCTCGGGAGCTCGCGCTCGAAAAGCGGATTCTGTGGCTGCCGCACCGGTCAACGCTTGTTTGCCAAAGAGGTCTGCAACGCTGCGCGCCGCTGGATCTGCAAAGCGCAGAATCGGCAGGCCCTCAGCCTGGCTCATCGATATAGATAAAATGTCACGTCCTGCAGGCTTGCGTTTTTGAGCAATGAATCTCAAGAGACTGGCGCTGGGTAGGGAGAATAACGTGTACTTGTCGATTAAATAACGTTGACCGTCAAACAGAGCGGCGAACGGTACATAGTGCAAGACGTCGTGAGGGATGATTCCGACAACCGGTGTCGTTAGATATCGCTCAAGCGGCGTTATCAGTTGGCCATGTAGTTTTCTTAGAACCGCAGTTGGTTGAATGCTAAGATTGTCGAACGAGTAAGCAAAGGCGGTTAGGTTGGCTTTCAACTCGACATCCGTCACCGGAAGAACCACGGCTTGGAAAGAGTTACTGCTGATAACAAACGCCACTACCTTGTCTATCCCCACGAAATAGGATACGAGTGTAGTTTGTTTGTCCAAGAGTGCTTGTACGGCGGTTAGGTCAGCGGTGTCGACTTCGCGGAAGGAAGCGTACTCAGGGTTGCTCCGCTTCACCTTGTTCAACAGTTCTTCATAGAGGAATTGACCAGCGGCTATCTGGTCGCTAAGTGAACGGATCACTTCAGGGTTCTGCGATGCCGTAGGCTTGGAGTTTTCCTCTCTTAGCGACCTTTGCAACGTTCCGAGTCGCTTAAGCTCTTTCTGCCACTCTTCGTTGAGCTTAGGGTCAGCAGATTCGAACGAGCCGATGTCCGAGTTGCCGACCAGATCAAGTAATGAGCGCGCTCGCGTGCGCTCGCTCAAGTTGAATGCCTCTACTTGTTGCCCTTTCCGAAGCAGAACCAGGACGGCCCGTTTGTAGAGGTTGACTGTTTCCGAAGCTATTTGGCTTCGCAATTCTTCAACTACTGTTTGACTTCCAATTTTTTCGACTATAGAAATCGCTTCTTTGTATGATTCCCAAGCTCCCGTTAGATCGTTACTCGCTTCGCGAATCGCGCCTATGTTATACAGCGTCCGCCTGGCCCATCCCGTCACCCAATTCCTTTTGAGAGGTTAGCGCCAGCGTTAGATACTCCAGAGCTTTCTGGTTTTGCCCCAGCAACGTAAAGATGCGACCTAGATGGTTCCGAGTATCGGCAAGAATTCCTTTGTGATTTCCATCACTGATAGTTGCAGTGCTAGGCTGTAAGTCTGCAAAGCGTCTTCTTTCTGGCCAAGAGTTTCCTGCAGGCTCCCAATGTGATTGAGAGCAGAGGCTTCTCCACCCGGGTCGCTTAGCTGATGGTAAGTTCCCCGCGCTTGCGTCAAAAACTCGAGGGCCTTCTGCATGTTCCCGGCACGAGCGTAAGTCAGGCCAGTGAGACCCTGAACCAGAGCAGGACCCTCCTGACTTTTTTCTGTTTTGGGATCGTCCAGAACTGCGCGAGCTTTTTCGAGATTTTGAATTGAATCATCAAAGCGACCCAGGTCCGCGAAGAGCGTTCCAATAAGCATGTACAGCTGGATTATCTGACTTGGATCAGAATCCTGAATTCGACGCAAAGCGTCGTAGCAGTAGACAAGCGCTTGCTTCTTTTCGCTCAAATCGTCGTAGACGCGAGCAATCATGAAAAGCGCTTTTGCTTCGTGTTTGGCATCCTCGCGGTCTTTGAAAGTACGTCGAGCCTGATTGTAGTTATCAAGCGCTTGTTGAGGCTGCCCCATATCGGCATAGGCCGAACCAATAGCCAACCGAGTAATCGCGGCTGCGGCAAAATCATAATTGTCACTCCTGATCTTAAGCGCGTCTGTTAGGTAAGGCAGACCTTTCTCAGGTTCGCCTAGA
>QHXL01000420.1:0-1649 GCA_003222935.1 Acidobacteriota bacterium | reverse complement strand
AGTTGCAGTGCCTCTCAAGTCGTGAGCATTGCGGAGCAAAGGAAGTGCTTGAAAGAGCTTGTCAATCGCAGGACGAATCCGTCCCGCTTGAAACAGCCTCAGCGCTTCTTCATAGAGCTTGACTCCCTCCGCGCGGTACTGCCAATCACTAGCTTGAGGTTCCTGAAGAACGTAGTGAGCATAGCTACTGGAATACGGAAAGATACCAAGACCTAGGAGTCCAATCAGCGTGAATATCAACCAAACACGGTTCGTGCCCTGATTCATCGGGCAAGCTTCCAGAATGACTCCAACACTTCGTGGGCATCGATTCGGCAATCTGTCACAACCTCCGATTGACCGGGGCAGCTATCTCTTAATGAACAATGGCGTCACAATGTTTCACTTCGATCCAGGTATCCTTTGTAGAAGATCCAACAACGCAATATCCGACTATCTACGACGCCGGATTTTTGTTCCAAGCAGTTGATAACAATTTTCGTGCGCGACTGTTTGCTGCAAAGGGCCTTCACGAAGTCAAAAGCGCGTCATGAGTATTTAACGTGGCCCGAAAGTAGTGTGCGAGGGAACGCGATAGCTTATATTAGCCCCTGAGGGCTCTTGTCAACCTTTTGCAAGCTTTTGCAAGCTTGAATAGTAAAGCCCGACTCTGAGCTTCAGAGAAGCACGGCGGATCAAAAGATTAAACTCTTTCGCGCCTTCTGGTGTTCCGAGGAGGGACTTGCAGGATGGGTTTTGAAATTAGCCTGGGATCCTATTCCGACTCCCTTGGTTTGGCGTGCGCGGCAGATCCCGAAGCGCCAGCGAAAAGGTTGACGCGTGCCATGAGACCACATCGTCCGCCGCGGGGATGAAAGTCTACAAGAAGATGCAAACCGCGCTGACCGCCGCACGAAAGAAATTCAGCGTGCTTAGTCCTCGAAAGCGTTGACGGCTTTTTGACGGGTTTTTCTCAGGGGCAGGGACAACAGGGACAACCGGGCGCGGTCAGCGATGTAGCCTTTTCCCGCCCGAATCGTAAAAAGCTACGTCTTGTTGAGAGAATTGCTTAGTCAGGATTAACACCTGCCTACGTGCATCGAAATGGGAAGCGGAACCACAACCGCTTCCTTTTCTTTTGCTTACAGGTTCGCAGAAAGAGAGTTGACCACATTTTGACCGGTTCTTGCACTGTGGCGGCGCTCCCGACCTTGGGGTTATGAATGCAGGTCCACTCGTTGATCCAATTCCTTCCAATTTATAACTAATGAATTTTATTATGGGTGCAGTCGCGCGGAGTTGAACCAGAGAGAGATCCTATTACCCGGTTATATGCGCATATTCCTGTACCATCTTTCCCCAGCAAAGGAAGCAAAGTTGAAGCGAGCAGCAAATGCTTAGAGTTGTCTGAAGGCAGTTGGCCAGCGGCTTTCGCCCGGTCACACTACGAAGCCGAATAGTGGCAGACCATGTAAAGGTCTTCGATTTTCTCGGCCTTGAGGTGATGGACAAAGCTACCGTTAACCTTGACTGGCTCATCCTGCAATGTAGCGGCGATTTTGCCGACGTCGCCATCAGCTTCGCCAGCGTGCGTCTCAAGCAACCACGAGCCCAGGCCGATCTCTTTCCCCGTAAAGTCGAAGGGCTGTTGATTAATGTCGGCCCATTTA
>QHXL01000419.1:3506-7042 GCA_003222935.1 Acidobacteriota bacterium | reverse complement strand
CTCCTTGCTCAACAAATCCGCGGGGCTTTCCACGTACCAGGCGTAACCATTGCGTCGTTCATCTTCAATCTCAGCTACGTCGTACTTAACGATGCTGTCGCGACCAACAAAGATTGGCCGGTTGGTTTGAATATCGTAGAAGCGTGCCCACAATGGACCAGCCGACGCGTCTTTTACCACTACGCGATCGAAGCCGTGCAACTTTGATGCATCCTTTTGCGCAACCCACTTGATACCAGTCAGCTTCGACTTTTCAAACCACTGTATTGCCGCCTTGATCGATTCTTTTACTTCCGAACTCGGCTTACTGATCGACATCAAGAACCGCACAATCCCGACACTCTCTCCTCCACTCAACGAAATGAGCTCAAACTTTCTGGCATTTGCCGGAGCCAAGGTAACCTCGTCGTGTTGAGCACACCACACAGTTCGTTTTCCAGCAACAACGACCTGGGTCTTTAAAATGCACTCAATGCCCTTCTCGACGGCCGTCGCTGCCTTTAGTCGCCGTTGCTCGTCGACAAACAAGTAGGCTGGCTTTTTGGCAGCTACGTCACGAAGCAGTTTCATCACGCCGATCATCGCGTCGTCGTTGTAGGTGATGTGCTTGTAGTAGCCGGTTAGGTTTGGGTAGTACTGCGGCCAACCTCCGTTTCCGTACTGGGCCTTCAGGAGATAATCGAAACCTTTGATGAATGCTTCACGATGACGCGCTTCAGGTTTAGCGGTGACCACACGCGCTAAGTAAGTTAATTGCGTGTGAGTTGCGCCATTGTCGATATTCGAATCAGTTTCTTTCTTTAGACGGTTGAGTTTTTCCACCTCGGCAGCGGAGAGTGCGGCTGCCATATCGATGTTCTTATCCCAACCACCAGTGTCTCGTTGGTAGAGCAGAAGGTTATCGGCGATCCGGATCGCTTCCGGAGAGGAGTACCACTCAGCCGTTTGTTTGAGCGCGTCCTTCCACGCAACTGATCCCCCGTTCTGACCAAACGCTGAGATCTGGAGAGCAATCAGAACAAGGACTAAAAGTGTCGCGAGTCGTTCGGTGACCTTTGTTATCAATTTCGGATTCTCGATGAAACGAAGGGCGGCCCACCTGGACCGCCCTACCGATTACTAGAAAGTAAACTTGATACCCAGCTGTATATCGCGCGGGATATTTCGTTGTGTTGTGTAACGAGCAAAAGCCGCGTTGTTAGGATCGGCGCTGAGATCGATGAAGTACGGATGATTAAACGCATTCAGTGCTTCACCACGAATCTGTATGCGACGTCCTTCACCGAGCGCAAAGTTTTTCGACACCGACAGATTCACGCTCTGGAACGGCTGGTGACGCAGGTTATCAAGCGTTGAGGGAACGTTTCTCAAACTAAACGAGTTGAGCCTGAGTAGCCCGGCTGTATCGAAGGCCGGACGATCGATTCCATACTTTCCTCCCTGGCCATCATTTTCACCAGCATGACTTTTAAGCTGGGTAACGTCGCCGTAGTAGAACAAAGGAGTGGTTAGCCCGATCGGTTGACCCTGTTGCCACTCATACGTTCCATTTACCTGCCAGCCTCCAATAAACGCATCGACTATCCGATTCATGTCGCGACCAAATTTTCTTTCGCGACCGATCGGTAACAGATAAACGGTGGCGAACGTGAAACGATTCGGTCGATCGTCGGTTGAAACTCGATCCTCCAGCTCAACATCTGAAGGATTGAGATAACTGATACGTTCTCGCAGTTTCGAGTAAGTGTAAGTGACGTTAAGAGTCAGCTCTTTCGAAAAGCGCTTAACGCCCTGAAGCTGAAGTGCGTTGTACCTGTTCGTTCCGTTGAACTCCTGAACCCACACGTTCTGGAACTGCGGGAAGCGAAGCAACGACTGCGCGCGCGATATGGTGGTCGCGGTGTTGAAACCACTCGTTGCGTTCGGAGTGTTGTTGTAGAGATTTCTGAACGGGTTGGTGATAGTGCCGGAAAGAAATGTGTTCGCCGCCGCATCAAGTGCCGATGCCGCCGCGTTGCTGGTTGCACTGCTCAAGTCAGCGATGTACTGGCGGGGAACAAAATTCAAGTTCCTGTTTACAGCCAGGTCTCTTCCCCATGAAGAAACATAGTTCGCTTCAACGACGAACTGCCCCGGCAGTTCGCGCTGAATTCCCACGACTAATCTCGAGAACTTGGCGTTTTTACGCTCCTCAGGGATCAGACCCGTGTCTGCAGCACCGAGCGTCCCGCCAACACTTGTGTTAATTCCCAGGCTTGAACCGAATGCTGGAGTAAAGCCACTCGGGAACGGATTGTTAACGGTGGCGACAAAGGTCCGACCTTGATCATTCGTTGGGATCAAAGCTGTCGACGCGGAGTAGCCGATCTGCTTAACGTCGTCCTGGATCACGCGGAAAGGCGCCATGAATATTCCGAAGCCGGCACGCAGCACCGTCTTGGGGTTCAACTGGTAAGAGGCGCCCAGTCTTGGCTGCCAATTACTTTGATCTGCATTCCAGAGGTTTCGATCTCCCTCTGTTGCGTAAGTTGGACCACCAGCAACGACAAACTTATCCGGCGTTAAAGGAAAGTTTGTTGCGCGATTCGGATCGGCGTTCCACGCGGCCAGGTAAGCGGCCTGGGCTGCGGCCTGGACCGGACTTGGTGTTGTCAGGTCGAATCCCTGCATGAGCCGGTTGTAACGCTCAGTCAGACCCAACTCGAGCTCATATCGAATGCCAAGATTCAACGTCAGCTTGGGAGTTACGCGGAAATCGTCCTGGAAGAAGAAACCGTGATAGACGGACTGTACCGAGTAGTTCGTGGAACTCGTGTCGATCAAACTCTGCGACGTGGAAGCAGTGGGAATACCGCAACCTAACAAGTTGGTGTTAGCCCCGAGACAAAACAGAAATGCGGCAACGTCGCGACCATAAGCATTTCGATTTCGCTCCAGGTTTGTCGCGTTGTCGCTGTTGGTAGTGGTTGTAGTGGTTATCGACGTGTAAGTACCGTCGAAGAAAAACCTGCCGCCTTGAAAACCACTGGTCGTTAAATTCTCACGCAAGACGCGAGCATCGTAACCATACCTGAGCGTGTGGTTACCGACGGTCTGCGTCAGTGACGGTTGCAGCGACGCGACATACAACGGACGCTTGAGTCCGGCGTTGTAGTCAGACCTGTTAGAACCAAGTATCGATCGAACAGGCCGAAGCGAGTCATAAGTTCTGATATCAAAGCGCGGGAGATAGGAATAGCCGTTCATTGCTGCAACTGCGACCGAACTGAAACCCAAGGAAGCGGGATCGAAATCGAGACCAGGCTGTCGCTGCTGCACAAAACGACTAAGGTTCGCCCGGATGTCGAGGATCATGGTGTTCGAAAGCGTGGCCGTGTAGTCGGCGCTGGCGCCGTCGTTTGTTCGACCCTCGGTTCCTTCGGTTAAGGGGGAGGCGGTCCAGTTGTAGCGATTCTCCGGATTAAAGCTGTGGTAGTACTTCCCGGAGAGTGTTTGGTTGTCGTTAAACCTGTGGTCAATACGGGTGATCCATGAAC
>QHXL01000419.1:0-3488 GCA_003222935.1 Acidobacteriota bacterium | reverse complement strand
TAGTCCGAACTACGAGTCATGTTTGAGAAGTAGTTCAGCGTGCCATCCAGGTTGCCGGCCGTATTTGGGAGTGGATACAGCTTGAGATAATTCACGGCAACCAGGTTAAGACGATTGAGAGGAATAATGTTCAAGCCGTGCGGATTGCTAGCTGTACCTCGTGACGGATCTTTAATTTGAACGCGGGTGACAGTGCCGGTAGCTTGCGCAGTTGCCGGATCATAGATACGAATCGGTTGTGCCAGGTTCAGGAGCGCGGAAAAATCGCCTTCGCGCATCGCGGCCGTGGGCACAGTAAAAAGTTGCGGCTCCGGATCGCTGTTCTTCAAACGCTCATAAGCAAACAAGAAGAACGTTTTGTCGGTGCCATTGTAGACTTTTGGAATATAGACCGGACCGTTTAACGAACCCCCAGCACGGTGATAGCTACGTTCGGGGCGATCCTGGCCGGAACGATTCGAAAAGAAATTGTTCGCAGTCCGATTACGTGCGCGATTGAAGTAATAGAGAGAGCCGTGCGCGGCGTTGGTACCGCTCTTTACTGCTACGTTGACAGTGGCGCTGCCGGTATATCCCTGCGTCGCATCGAAAGCGTTAGTCTGGACTTTGAATTCCTGTACTGCATCAGATGGCGGGGTAAAACCAACGCCACCATCGATCGCGAAGTTGGGTGAACCATCAAGACTGATCTGATTTGGACCAGTGCCACCGTTTGCTCGAAACGCCGCGAGATTTCCGTTTGACGTAGGACTCGTGAACGCCGGGTTTCCAGTGTAGACAACTCCAGGAGCCAGAGTTGCGAGCTGGTATGCTGCTCCGTCGATTAGCGGTAGTTCACTTATCTGCTTGCTGTCGATGACCGAGCCGGTATTCACCGAACCGGTTTCAAGCGCCAGGCCTGAGGTTATCGTAACCATCTCGCCGACACTCGCCACTTGCACCTGCAAATCAAGAGTGAGTTTGTCAGCAACTCGTACCTCGACACCTTCACGTGTCTGGTTACTAAAGCCTTGAGCTGCGACCGTGATCGAGTAGGTGCCGGGCGACACCAGTGGAAAACTGTAGTTTCCTTCTGAGTTGGTTACCGATGTGATTTCAACATTGGTTGAAGAATTCTTAAGCGTGACCGTAGCGCCGGGAAGAACTGCATCTTGCGGGTCAGTGATACGTCCGTTGATTGAGCCTCGAGAATCCTGGCCAAGCGCGGGCACGCAAGCCAGAATCAAGAGGAAGAAGACCGGGAAAATCTGTCGACGGAAATTCATAGCAAACTCTCACTTTCAAAAATACTGCGATGGACCTAACGGTTCGCCCTTGGCAACACGCGTCTAACGTGGTCATACCAACGGAACCTAATGATATTTTTATGAATCGATCAACGTGGCCGCTCTCAACCTAAGGCAAAACTCAGTTAAATCCGTATCTGAGCTCGAAGACTGCCTTGTTTAGGGTGCAATTAAAAGCACAGAGAGCCGTTGAAACACCAGAAGCGGGCCGATTTTGCCCCAGCAATTAGTTCGCTGTCAAGACTAACCACTTACCAATTGTTAGAAGGAGATACTAAAGGTAAGACCACGTCATTGGTCATTCGTCATTTGACATTTATCAATTGTCATTTGAAAAGGTGGCCGAGGACCTAGGTCTTGTGGGCGGGGTTTGGGCTTGGAATTAAGTGCCGTTAGCGATTTGAGTCCAGAATCCAAGACCCAAAACTAGAACTAGAAGGACGGCTTTTCAAATGACAACTGACAAATCTCAGATGATTAATGACCAATAATCTTTTTCTACCTCCGCCTGCGATCTTCCAGTTAACGGCCCATCCATCCACCGTCGACGACGAGAATGTGGCCGTTGACGTAGTCGCTGGCGGAACAGGAAAGGAAGAGTGCGGCGCCGGCGACGTCGTCGGCCTCGCCCCAGCGAGCGGCGGGAATGCGTTCGAGTATCTGGCGATTGCGGGTTTCGTCTGCTTGTAAGGCGGTCGTGTTGGTGGTTCGCATGTAACCCGGCGCGATCGCGTTCACATTAATCCGGTGTTTGGCCCACTCGTTCGCAAGCGCTTTGGTGAGTTGAGCGACGCCACCTTTCGACGCCGCATACGCGGGAACCGTGATACCACCCTGAAAGGAAAGCAACGAAGCTATGTTGACTATCTTCCCGCCGCGCTCGCTCTCGATCATGTGCCGCCCCGCCAGTTGAGATAGACGAAACACACTCGACAGGTTTACTTCGATGACCGTGGCCCAATCTTCTTCGGAATAATCGACCGCAGGCGAACGACGAATGGTCCCGGCGTTATTTATCAAAATGTCGAGCCGCCCAAATTTATCGAGCGTTTCTCCGACAAGTTTTTGCGGAGTTGATTGCGGCGACAGATCCCCCGTAACTGCATGAGCCTGGCCACCAGCGTTTTGGATCTTTTTGCAAGTTTCGTCAGGCGATCGCGTATTGCCATGACATGCGACGTTGGCTCCAGCTTCAGCTAACGCAATAGCAATCTCAGCCCCGAGTCCGGTTGCGGCACCTGTTACTAAAGCAACCCGGTCATTAAGTTTGAATTTGTCTAAGATCAATTGTTGCACCAACTCCTTTAGTAGCAACTCATTTAGTACTAGCTGATCAATTGCAAGTAAGGAAGGGTGGTTTACCCCCGCTCTTCTGTCAACGACTCCTCATTGCTGAGTCAGCGGGGTAAACCACCCTTCCTTACTTGCACTATTCCTACAGGTACTATTGATCAGTCGCCAAAAAATCTTCGCGCGGCGGTGAGAAGATATCAATCAACACAACCTCTTCGTCCATCATTGTTGCGCCGTGCCAGCACTTCGAAGGAAAGTGTAGTACGTCTCCCGCCTCGGCAATCTGTTCCTTACCTTCAATGAAGAAGCGAACCTTTCCCTTTTCCACTATCGTCATCTGCTCATGAGGATGATCGTGCTCTGGTGTTACCAGAAACGGTTTGAAACGAAAGCGACAGATCATCATGCGATCGCCAATGAACATCTGTCGCTCGATACCGTCTGAAACTTTCTCAACTGGAATAGTCGACCAGTTCAGATGTCGCGGCGAAGCATTACTATTCCCATTACCATTACCATTACCATTCGCACGATCATCCGGTGAGATTGTGGACATTTCAGTTCCCCTACTTTTTATCGCTAACAGCTTCGAGACCCGAACCGCCAGCCGCGTACTCTGGCTGGACATTCACAACCCCATACAGTCGATCTTCACCTTCCCTGGCTGCAGCCATCGTCCACAGAAAGTTTATTTGACCACCGGGAGCGGCAACGTTCGGGTGATAACCCTGGGGCATTAAAACACAATCGCCTTCACGCACCACTTGCACCAGCTCCGGGTCGTTTGGATTTGTGTAAACGAACTGGATCCCAAACGATGGCGCCGGCATATCAATAAACAGATAAGCTTCTTCGAGCAGTTTTGAATGTTCGTGCGGCGGCCAGGACGTCCAATTACCAGGCGTCGAA
>QHXL01000418.1:5041-8990 GCA_003222935.1 Acidobacteriota bacterium | reverse complement strand
CTCCGTACACGATCGAAAACGATGAATACGTTATTACCGGGCGTGTATGCCACTTCTCTACTGAAGTACTCCATCTTGGACGGGTGATAAGCGCGAGTGGCGTTACCACGCGCGTAGTGATATCTGCCGGGTTTGTAGTCAGTGACTTCCATTTTGCCCGTGTCCCAAAGGTCTCGGGTGCGATCGAAGTCCTCACGACTCCGCACAGTGTTCCAATAGCGCGACGAATCCATTCGTTGACCACCATCATTGGCGGCCGGCCATAGATTCTCAGCCCAGAAAAACTTCTCGCCGGGTTTGAATACCAACATTGAGTTG
This sequence comes from Acidobacteriota bacterium, assembly GCA_003222935.1. Lineage (GTDB taxonomy): Bacteria > Acidobacteriota > Blastocatellia > Pyrinomonadales > Pyrinomonadaceae > PSRF01. The sequence goes on along the minus strand of QHXL01000418.1, from coordinate 8,672 downwards.
TGAGCAATCGTGCGCCGGTAATAATTGAGATAGTGCGGACTCTCGGTGTCGGTGTAGTCAGCGCCACTTTCAGTCGCGAGATAACCTTTGTGGTAGATAACAAAATGATTTTGGTCCAGGTGGTCATGCTTCGCTAGATATGGACCGGAATTGAACTGAATCCAGGTGGAGTCAGGACCAAAACCATCGCGCATGACCAGATGACCTACCCCCCGAAACAGGTAATGGCGAGAAAGTGCCGCCTCATTAGAGTCAGCGGGATTGCTGGGTTGAACGTTCGGGTCATCCCAGAGGAACTGAGTTATCGCAATCCGATAGTCCTTCCGCGCCGGCCAACCACTCTTTCTCAGCATCCAGGCAGCATACGGATCCTTAAAGCGATTGACCGCATAGGCCAGGCAGATGTTGTCTTCCCATTGCAGGTACGGGAACTCGTTGTCGTCGTCCCGAGCAGTCGTTCCATCCGGAAGCACTTTATACAGATATGTATCAGTGTAGTGATGGAAGAGAGTGTAACGACGCGCCGGGTCGTTGTTGTTAACAGTACGTTGAAGCTCGGCTAACAAGGCTAACGGAGCATAGGTAATCCGCTGATAGTCCATCGACTCGTGGTATCCACCATCGGGAGTGATGAAGTCAGTCAGATCGAGAATGTGGTCCAGGACGTTGTGAGCATGGGTTCTGAGTGGCGCTGCGCGTGTCTCGACTGAAGGATGTCCTTCGATTGCCGTCAGAGCGAAGACGGCGAGAGTCAAATAACGAACAGGATAATTATGGTACATGGCCAGTTGCACTTCTTTGAGCGACTGGTCCTGCATCATCTTTTCGGCAGCTTTCAGTAATTCCTGGGCGATCCGATCCTTGAGTGCAGTGTCAAATCCCGCGTACGAGTACAGCCAGTCGAAGGCGAGTGACCACTTCACATATTCGGGATAGGTGCGGGACCCAACTAACTCTGGTGGATGAGTACGTCGCATCTCATCGATCGCTTGACGAGCAAACGCTTCGTCGCGCGTGAGCAGGTACGAGAGCGCCAAACCATCGATTGCTTCAGAAGGACGCGCTCCGGCAGCGTATCGTTCACGTAATGTCGAGAATCCGGTGAGCGGATCCTTCTCACCAATCAGCATTCGTGGTCTAACGATGTTGCTCTGCGCATGAGCTGAAACCAAAGGGAAAACTACAAGGGCCAGGGCACACAGGAGGCTCGGCAATGGATTGCCTCTCTGTGCTTCCTCAGTGTTCTCTGTGCCTCTGTGGTGATCTTTACATTGCCCCATACGAACCACAGAGGCACGGAGAACACTGAGAAAGCACAGAGACCTTTTTGATCTACTTGTTCGCGCCATCGAGTTTCGCCCTCCTTGCTCCCGCGAGATATTTGAGCCACTCCTTCGCCATTAACCGGTGGTACGGCTCTGTCATGTGAATACCGTCGAGGCATACAAACTTTGATCGGTCAGGCGAGGAAGCCAGGACACTTCCTACCTCAATCACCTCAATTCCGGAGGAACCTGCGGTGGCCACTGCACGTTCGACTACACCGGGCTTCACACTGGCGGGATCATGGACCTCATCAAACATTGCGACTTTGATAGCATTTGCCCGATACCCATCGCCGAGATATTTCAGAGCTTCAAAGTCATCGTCGGTCCGGGTCATGACAACGAGCAATACCTTGTCCGGCTTCCAATCCAGCACACTCTGATACAAACGATCCCTTGCTCGTGTCGCGGTTAGACCACCACCCGCAAATTGTTTGAACTGGACTCCGGGATTCGTTCGTCGAAAAACATCGATCACGGTTGGCACAAAACTGGAGGGCGACGATGAAGGAATGACCTATGACGGCGATTTTCTGCGGTGGTAAAGCGCGTAAACGCGGTGCTAGAGACTTGACTTCCCGCTCACTCAACAACTCGGCAGCAAGCACTTTTTCGTCTCGTACATGTAGATTCTTTTCGCCCCAGTTCCAGATTTTTCGTCCGGCGATCTGCCACTCAGCGGCACCTGTCTCAAATGGAGCAGCGCACGAACGCCCCACAAGTTGTTGACCGGACAACAACAGATCAGAATCCCTGCCAGGCAAACCAAGCTGCTTCAAATAGACCGGCAATCCAAGTCCGATGTAAAAAGCAAACTGGTCCTGTAAAAGGTCGCCATCCCTTTCGACCTCAAGTACGGTTTGATACAGGCTGGCTATAGCGCGAGTTTTGATAGGACCAAAATGTGTTTGTTGGCGCAGGTAAGCGTCGAACACATTGACTGGTGTTGAAGGAGAAAGTTTCAGTCCTGACGATAGTAGAGGCTCGAGGTTCTGCCTTGGATCAAAGTTTGACAGCTGTCCATTCACCCAGCTGACGAGGTCGGAAATAGGTGTCTTTAGTAATTTCGCCTGGTGAGCAACGAGGGTCTCGAGCGTCGCGTCACTCAACCTACCCGCACTAAAACAACTCGAGTCTCCTTTGGCGGACTTTTTCGCAAGCAGGATCTGAAAGGCATGCGTTCCGATGACATTCGCTTCAATTAACTGTAACAGTCGGGCATCACGCTCTTTTGGTTTCGTGTTTTGGCCGAACGAGGATGGAGTGCAGAGGAGACTCAGACTCAGTACAAGCACCACCAATTTCGCCATTTTCCAATTGTTCGACATCTGCCAATCCCCTTACTTTTGCGCTGGAGCCAGCGCGCCAATGGATGGACCACGCCGCAAATTGCCGTTGAGATCTCGAACCGGGAGACTCGCTGCATCTCCACGATGAGCAAGTAGTTTTGAATCGGGGCGAGGCTGAAAGTTTGGACGATTTGGATTTAAGCGCCACCAGTTGCCTTCGATAATCACCCACGGCTCTTCTCCGTAACGAACAAACTCAGCGGCAATCTTTTCGCGCGTGATGTTGGTTAGACTGTCAGCGCCTTCAGGAAGAGAGATAGCGAGGGACTTCAACGACTCGGGCATTTCGGTGTAACTGATACTGTTGGCGATATTGAAACGTGCGTCGAGGCGAAAAATGCTGGTGTTGAAGATCTCGATCGAGGAAGCCTGGTCGTTGATGAAAATGTTGTTCCGCATCACCGTGCCCCAACTTCCGTTGCGGGCTTGCATTGCGGCACGTCCTTTATTGCTCATCAACACGGTGTTATTGCGAATGACATTCGAGTGACAACCCCATAAAGGAAGGTCATCCGCACTTTTGACCGTCGCAGCTGACTGTGGTCCAGGCTCGACGTAACTTTCGTCGTACGGGTTGGCATCGTCCCACTGCGCGATACCGTGATTGAAGTTTCCGTAAATCAGGTTGTTTTGGATGAGCGATTCCTGCAGACCCGCGAGATTGAACGATCCGGCGCCTCCCTTCCCGTTCTGATTCACAACGTTGTCTTCAATGATGAAATTGACACCGCGTCCATCCGGGAAGTTGTGTTCGCCAAACTTTTGCGTAGCGAGTTTGATCAGACCGAGTGCCCATGCGCGTGTTGCTTGTTCTTTTGGATAGTCCCGAAAGGCCGGGTGCTTAAGCAGTTCATGAAACGAGCTCACCGTGTCGATGTTGCATTGCAGCCCACTCGATCTGCTGCCAAAGAAAACGTTACGTCGAATCACATAGTTGTCCGAGCCATCCGATGCGTA
>QHXL01000418.1:0-4932 GCA_003222935.1 Acidobacteriota bacterium | reverse complement strand
CCGCCCGAAATCTCCATCGAGCATTATTCCCGCCTTTGGGCCAACCGGATTCATTCCTGGTCCGGTCGCCCCGGCAATATTGAAACCTTCGACTACCACATGATGAGCAGCTTGTAAGAGGACCATCCAATCGCGATTTCGATCTGACGGACTATTGATGATGCAGTCGCCCGGCCTGCCCAGAGCTTTGAAATGAATGTACCGATCGTCACCAGCGTCAGGTTTGTCTCCCAGTACAAACCCGGCGTAAGTGCCCGGCCTTACAGCAACGAGATCACCGCCTCTCGCCGCGTCGGCCGCTTCCTGCAGAGTTTTGTAGGCGGCCGCGACTGGATATTGAACCGCATCGCGACCAGGACTGGGATTTCTGTTATTCAATTCTAGTGCTGTAATTCGAACAGTCTTAACCGGTTCGTTTGAGCCGTCGACGAGCAGCACACGGCTGTATCTATCTTGAATCCGTAACGACTTTCGCACCCATTCATCGGAGTTGTACGTCTTGATGAATTGCGGTGAAGGTGGTGGGGTTTGTGCCGCCGTTTCATAAACTAAACACAGTACAATACAGATGAACCAAGAAGTGGCTTTAAGTTGTTTTGAGACCTCTTGCATCTTTCGCTCTATTGTCTCTTACTCGCCAATTTCGACCCGGGGCTAGCGCGTGGCACAGACTTCAGTCTGTGTCTTCTTCAGTACCTAGAACCATTAACTAAGTAGTCCTTTTCAAACTCAATGAACTGTTTTACAACCCTTCACAGACTGAAGTCTGTGCCACTCGCGAACCGGGGTGAAACCCAGAGGTAGCGCAGTACTCATCTTTACGATCTACGCCGAAACGTTGCACCACTCCAGAGCAGTAGTAAGTAAAGCTTCCGCTGTCTGTAACACCGAGCGGATTTCTACGTACTCATCCACGTTATGAGCGCCAGCTCCCTTTGGCCCAAAAATTAAAGTCGGGATATTGAACTCGTTTTGATTTATGAAGCCATCACACGGAAATTGTGCGGCTCCCAGAATCGGACTTGTTCCTAGTGCGGCTTCGACACCTCCCAGCAACGACCTGGTCCATGAGTGATCGGCGGCAAGTTCATGTCCCAATAGCGGTGGATCAAAAATAGGTGTCCAACTCGGTGGATGGTCACGAAAGAACGGATCCTGCTGACAAAAGTTAGCTAGCGATTCGCGGATTTCGCGAAGAACTGAGGCCACATTTTCCTGCGGCAGAAATTGAAAGTAGACGCGAACCGTGGCGCTGAGCGGAACACTCAGGGGTGTATCGAAGTCGAGTTGTTTTGCTTCCAGTGCGAGCACCTGGACCGGTGCTGGATCCGAAAAGTCGCGGTATGTTTCTCCACGGGAAATCTTCCGTCGTCGAGTAGCCCAGGAGTCGATCCACCCGAGCAAACGACCCATCGGAACCGCAGGGCTAATCACTTCATCATTTGAAAAGTAGTTTTGCGGATCTCCCGCTGCAACTCGAATATCAACTACGGAACCGCCGAAAGATCGCCATGTCAGTTGGTTCAGGAATGACGCAAGCGTCGGCTACATCACCGCGCAGTCGGGCTGCGAGAGTTCCACCTCCACCACCCCATTCTTCATCGACCACCGACTCGCAGAGTAGATCTCCACCCAGACGTACACCTGCCTGTTTCAAGGCGATTGCTGTTGCAAAACCAGCGACCAGTCCACCCTTCATGTCGTAACTGCCGCGTCCATACATTCGGCCACGCCGTACGACACCCGACCATGGCGAGTCTTTCCACTGTTCGCGACCTGACGGCACTGTGTCCATATGTCCACTGATTAAAAGACTAGAACCGCGTCCGGTTCCGGCCAGACGCGCAATAAGATTGTGCCTGCCTTCGTAGTTTCGTTCGCGGCGGACGTAGGGATGATTGGAACGAGATAGAAAGGAGATATCGTAGAGTTCGACATCGAGACCATAACTTTTGAGAGTCTTTCGTAACGCTTTTTGTGCACGAGTTTCGTTGCCGTTAGGAGGAATTGCGACAGTATCAATTTGTACAAGTTGACTCAGGAGCTGCATCATCTGGTGCTTCAGCGGACGCAACATTTTTCGTGCTGCACGCGCGGAAGTTGAAAAAGCGAACGCGTCGTTCGAGACAATCGCACGTTTAGCGACCGCTGAAGTTTGTTGGACCATCTGATTCAATTTCGGTTTACCGGGACGAGCTTGGATTTCTCTGTGTTTCTCAGTGTTCTCTGTGTCTCTGTGTTTAAGGGATCGGCAGGCGCAGGTAACCACAGAGACACAGAGAACACTGAGAACCCGCAGAGAAGAATTTTCCCGCTCGCCCCTTGTCCCCGCTACGGCGTTCCTCCCGTATTACCCCGGGGACTTCCTTTCAACTCCGCTAATTGCGATCTCGCAAGCTCACTTTGGGGATCGAGTTTCAATGCCCTTTCAAGCGCGATCTGTGCTTCGGGCCGACGACCGAGCGCCTTTAGCGCCGCACCTGCCAACACGAACCGAATTGCGCCGGACGGCGGCCAGGGCTCTGTGTCGAGCATTTGCTGTTCATCGTTCAGTCGTGCCAGTCGCTCGTAGAGTTTGCGGGCCTCTGCTTTTCGACCAACGTGGTCCAACGCAAGAGCTTTGTAAAAGTAATGCTCTGACCAGGGTTCTTCAGGTTGAGTTGGTGGATTCAGTTCTTCGTCTGCCGCACGGTTCCACCAGAGTTTTGCTTCCTCAGTTTTACCTGCGAGCGCGAATTCACGCGCGGCTGATACGTACTCCCTGGCCTGTGATTGCATCGCGGGTCGACCGACACCAAAGTTCCGCGGGTACTCGATCGATGCGGCAAACTCTTCCGCAGCTTTCAGGTGGTCACCTGCCTGTTGGTAGTTGCGCGCGAGTCCGAGATGGGCTTTGCGATAAAGACTCAGCGCGGCGTCTTCACCTTCACCGGAGGTGAACGTGTTGTTCGCCAACAACGTTACTGCATCAGAATATCTCCTGGCGTCAACGTACGCTGCGGCAAGAGCCTGAATGAATTGAGAGTGTGAGCGAGTGATGGCTGGTGCACTTTCCAAAGCCTTGACACGCCGATCGTTTGCACCCATCTCCGCCAAAAGACTTCCGAACTCGACATAAAGCCGGAAGTCGTCACGAGCAGTCGCAATTGCCTGTTCGTACTGCAGAGCAGCTTCGTCTTTCTTGTTAGTGACCCAGAGGGCCCGACCAAGGTTGCGACGTGCGATGTTGTTGGCAGGATCGAGTCGAACCGCATCACGCCAGGCCGCAAGCGCTTCATGCTCGCGACTCTTTGAGGCGAGCGCGTTCCCCAGGTAATAGGCAGCTCGTCCATCTGATGGATTCGCCGCAAATGCCTTTCTCAGCACCGCGATCTCCTCTACACGATGAGGAAAGACCAGCGTTGTGTCACCCGTCGAGCCCTTTTGATACTCGGACCGCGCCCGCGAATCATCCCCATCAAGTCCAATCAGATACCCGAGCGTGTAATGAAGCATGGGGCTGTTGCGCTTTGTCGCCACAGAATTCTGTTCCTGGCGAATTGCTTCTTCGAGAACGGCCCGCGCCTCGGCGCGACGACCTACGTTTGCGTAGTCAAACGCGAGCTCAAGCACAGAATCCGGTTCACGTGACAACAATCGCCAGAGTTCGCTCCACGCAGCTTGAGCCTGGCTCTCGTGACCAAGAGCTTTGTTTATCTGATACTGCTCACTGCGCGCCAGGTAATCGATCGGCACCTCACTGGCGACTGCGTCAATCCGAGCCTTTGCACTTTCAAGACGACCGCCAAGTCGTTCGGTTAGCGCAAGCATTGTGCGAGCCTTCAGATCCCTCGGATTCAACAATACTGACTGAGAAAAATTCTCCGCTGCTGCATTAGTCTGGCCTTCTGCGAGTGCAATTTCACCCAGTACGTAACGCGACACGGATTCTCTGTGCCCGGAGCGCACGGTCCAGGTCAAGTTCTCAATAGCCTCGACATTGTTTCCCTGAGCGCGCTTTACCAATCCGAGATAGTAATAAGCATCGCCCGCATCCTTATTGCGTCTGAGCGCGTGGACCAGATGAGTCTCGGCCTTATCGTATTCACCGCTGCGGTAGTAAGAGAGGCCAAGGGCGATGTGTGCCGGTGCGAAACCAGGATCGCGTTTCAATGCTTCTTCGTACGCGACCCGAGCTTCTCGCTCTTTGCTCTTCTTGTCGAAAGCGAGACCTTCAACATAAGACTGTTCCGCGCTGTTGGGATTTCGTGGATCGGGAACGGGTCGAGTGGCTGGCTTGAAGTGACGATTACCATCAATCGGCGTGTCAGTCCGATACTTTATGAGCTCTCGTCCTTCTTTAGTTTTGAAGCTAACGGTAAGAGGCTGCCCCACCGCCGAGGCCGGCAATTCAATCGTGGCGCTAAAACTCTGCGCGGGATCAAGCTTGATGCGTTCTGACTTTATCGTTCCACTCGCTGCTTCGACTTTGAACTCTGCATCACTGAACCGCGAGTTTACGTTTGCCGTAACTATTGCGCGCCGGCCCTCAATCTTCACCCGCAGCGCGCCGTCGTGCGTCGCTTCGTTCCATTCACCGCCCAGGTTATCTACCGGGAACCAGTGTTCGGTGAAATGTTCGATCCGATGTGGCTCGATAAACTGGTGCTCCATCTGGGTCTCAAAACGTCCTCCTTGAAACTCGACATACTGGAGACCACCATCCGTCAGTTTATCGACCCAGATATCTCCATTGTCATCAGTGCCCCAGGTCCAGGTTTTCTTTCCGGGCAACTCGCGGTGATCGGCAACGTGAACAATGCCCCAATCAGACTTTTCGTAATAGACACCGAAGTAGTCACGAGTTGAATTGCGAGCGAAGAGCGAAAGAAAGTTCGGGACGTCCTTGAACGTGCCGATGTCGATGCCCTTCTCTTTGGGAAAAGCGAACAC
>QHXL01000417.1 GCA_003222935.1 Acidobacteriota bacterium | reverse complement strand
ACAGCCATCGTTGGAGGAGAAATGCGAAAAACAGGCTACACAGCGCGGACAGAAGATCGGGTGCTAGATCAGAGAGACGTCCCGTGTGTCCAACTGCGGTTGCCTCTAAAAACTCCCATACCAAACCGACCCCCATTGCGAGACCAAGCGCCAGTATCAACCGACTGTTTCCGACCGCCAACCATGCCAAGGCGAAGACGAGAGCGGATGCCTTCCAATGTTCAGCCTTTCCGAGAGAGTCGATCAGGGCTGCGGGAGAAAGATTCAAGTCTAAATAGAAAGTTTTTCGTGGCGCCGAAAGACCGGCAGCAACCCAGAAACTGATCGTCGACAGAATCAAAAATGGCAATACGCGAAGAAATCTCAGTCTGGACCATCTGTCACTCATAAGAAAAGAAGCCAATGAAAATTAATCGAACCTCCTGGGAGTGCGGTGCCTTGTCACCGCTTTTCATCAGATGCGCTTCTGTAACAAAGCGGTGACAAGGCACCGCACTCCAGGGAGGTTCGCACTTTGAACTTTATCGGAGCGTTAGGAAACGAGAGGTCTGCAAATGAAAAATGGCAAATCTCAAATGACATATGATCAATGAGTCCTCTTCCACTCAGGCTTCGGATAACTCCTCAACTTCCGCCAGAGGATCGTAGCGCTGCCATCTGATTCAATCCGAGTTACACGAAACGCAATCAGTAGATCTGCCCGCCGGTTGCTCGTTGAACGCAATACGTAAGTTGTATTGGAAGCAGCAGGTAATGAAGAGCCATAGCTGAATTTGTCCATCTCAAATCCAGCCCTGTTGCGTCGACTCAAGGCTGAAGCCTCTAAAAAGTCGGCTGGCGGAATGATGTTAGCCAGTCCCACTACACCTGCCATTTGTGGAGTGACAACATCAAGTGGAATGTCGCCAAGTGCGACGAGTACTCCCAACGACTCGCCTGTAAACCCGGTGAAGAACTTCCCATCCCCAAACTTAAGTTCCGCCCAACCCAATCTGGGATCGACAAAACCATTCAGCCCATTTCCGTGTTTGTTCTTTGAAAACGAATAGAGACTTGCGTGCAAACTAAAATCCGTCGACGTCCGTCTTCAAGTTCATCGACAGAGACAACGCGGTGCCGCCGTCCCCATGGATGAATGCGAATTAACCCGGTGTCGGGTTGGTGGAGGAAAGTCGCGAACCGTTGCTGATCAGGAAGTGAAGCCTCCAACAATCGTTTCTCCTCTGAGTTGAAACGGTACTCATTCACCCAGGCGTCACGCCGAATTGCTGCGCGACGCGGTTCAGGCAAACGCCTGCCTTCCGGAAAAGTCGCTCGAGGTGGTCGTTCGACGGGCGACTGGCCCACTGCGGTCAGAACAACACAAAGTAGGAATACGATGGCAAAAGGATAAGCTCTCGCGGCGTTATGCAATTAGCCCGGTCTCCTCGGTCTTTGTTTTGCGGAAATCGACTTCACAATAGTCTGCCCTCGACTGTTCGCAGCAAACGGCGGCTTTTGTCTTTTCACAGCTCTTTCCAGCAAATCCTTCACCTGCGAATCATTCAACGTCTTCACACCTTCCAAGCGAATGAACGCCCCCTGGGTCCCGTTCCCTTGCAAAAGCCCATTTGGATCAGGGAGTGAACGACCATACATGAAGTAGAGGTTCACGCCACGGGCGTAGACTGCAAGCGAGAAGACACAGTCGGAAGTTTTTTCTGTCGCACTGTAGCCAATCGCGAGTGCGTTGTAGTTGTCGTAGACCAGTTCGTTTGCCGACGGATAGCGCTTTCGTATTTCGGCTCGGCAGGCCCGCGTAAGTTTTGCAATCCCTGGATCAAATTTGTCAATAAAGCTGGTGACTTGCTTTGCTGCTGAAGGCGGCGATGACTCTTTCCCTGGCTGCTTCACGAACGCGTTCCTTTCATTACTGCCTGTTGATCGCCGGCTTACCTCTCAACACATATTTTTGAATCTTACCCGTGGCCGTCTTTGGTAGTTCGGTAAGAAAGGTTACGCCGTGTGGCGCTTTGAAGTGCGCCATGTTATCTCGGGCAAACTGGACCAGCTCGTTTGCTTCTGCCGTCGCGCCATTCCTTAGAATCACGAACGCGTGGGGGGCCTCACCCCAACGTTCGTGAGGTAGTCCGACAATCGCAACCTCTTGAACAGATGGATGACGCAACAGGACTCCTTCAACTTCAACTGACGAAATGTTTTCCCCGCCGCTGATTATGACGTCCTTCAAACGGTCACGAATCTCGGCGTAACCGTCTGCGTGAATAACCGCGGCATCACCCGTGTGAAACCACCCATCGCGCATAACATCCGCCGTCGCTTCAGGGTCATTGAAGTAGCCCTTCATCACGGCATTACCTCGAACGACTATTTCGCCAAGTGTCTCACCATCGTGAGGCACTTCATTCCCGCTATCGTCGTGGACGCTCAACTCTCCGGAAGTTAGGAGTTCCACGCCCTGGCAAGCTTTGATCGCTGCTCGATCCCGCGGCTCCAAACGGGCGTGTTCCGGACGTGGTTCACAGATGGTGATAAATGGCGACGTTTCAGTCAGCCCGTACACCTGTGTGATTGTCCATCCCAGGTTCACCTCGACTCGTTCGATAGTCGCGGCAGCTGGTGGAGCGCCGGCTGTCAGAACACGAACGCTGCCTGAATCTCCACCACGGACGTCCGCGTTAGCGTTAGCAATGCCTATCAACACAGTCGGAGCCGCACACAACATCGAAATCGATTCGCTTCTTACGAGTTCGAACACTCGTGCCGGATCGACTTTTCGTAAACAGACGTGAGTACCGCCAGCTGCCGTCACAATCCAGACAAACGTCCATCCGTTTGCATGAAACATCGGCACGGTCCAGAGATATCGTTCACCCACTGTCATCGGGTGATGAACTAAAGTACCGATCACATTTATATAAGCGTTCCGGTGAGTGATCATCACGCCCTTGGGTCGGGAGGTGGTCCCACTCGTGTAGTTGATCGAGATCAAGTCGGACTCAGAAATACTGACCGGCTGAAAACCATGCGTTGCGCTTAACAGCAACTGCTCATAATCGAGCCAGCCTTCTTTTGCTCCTTCAAGTGCTACGAAGGCATGGACGTTTGGGAGTTCTGCGCGAACAGTGTCAACGGCGTCCAGGTATTCTGAGTGAACGCAAACGACTTTTGCTCCAC
>QHXL01000416.1:930-4482 GCA_003222935.1 Acidobacteriota bacterium | reverse complement strand
TTCCTGAACCGCACACCAAAACTCCCTGGTCGAAATTTCCCTGTGCGACCTGCTCAGCGACGCTACGCGCGTAATCCGGATAGTCGACTCTCGCTTCTGAAGACGTTCCGAGGTCAGTGAAATCTATTCCGAGTTCAGTCAACAGTGGTTTGAGTTTTTCCTTTTCGGAGAAACCTGCGTGGTCGCTTGCTAGAGCGATTTTCATGTCAGCGGTAACCTTATTTCTAGAAATGTAAGAAGTGCAGCGATGTTACATCACAGAACGGAATGCGGCAAAACGAGACTATCCACAGATTACGCAGAATACACAGATTAAGAGATCCAAAGGGTTAGGCCCAACTATCACTGCTTCAAAATCTGCGTGATCTGCGTAATCTGTGGATGTATCCCGTTTGCGTTAGTTAGAGTTAGTGGGCGAGAATGCTCAACGTTTAATTAGAGGCTCGCAAGTTAGGTAATCAATTAAAATATGCGCTGGTCACAATATTTCATCCCAACTCTTCGCGAAGATCCGGCTGATGCCGAGGTTATCTCTCACAAGCTCCTGCTTCGGGCTGGCGTCATTCGTCAACTTTCAGCCGGCATTTATTCTTACTTGCCACTTGGTCAAAAAATCGCGTTGAAGGTCATGCAGATTCTTCGCGAGGAGATGAACGCAATTGGCGGTCAGGAGTTTTATCTTCCCGCACTCCACCCGGCTGAACTCTGGCAGGAGTCTGGACGATGGCAGGCAATCGGCGACGACATGTTTCGCCTAAAAGATCGCAAAGGCAGCGACCTGTGCCTGGGAATGACTCATGAAGAAGTGTTCACGAGCATCGCGCGCAACGAACTCCGATCCTATAAACAGCTGCCGCAGGTCTGGTATCAAATTCAAATCAAGTTTCGTGACGAAGCACGTCCAAAGTCTGGCTTGATGAGGCTGCGAACCTTCATCATGAAAGACGCTTACACGTTTGATATCGATCGCGCTGGTCTTGATGTGTCTTTTGCACACCAACGCGAAGCGTACAAGCGAATCTTCTCGCGCTGCGGAATTCAGTTTCTGATCGTCGAGGCTTCGTCTGGTGCGATGGGTGGTTCGGAGTCGAACGAGTTCATGGCGCGAACTCCGGCCGGTGAGGACTTGATCGTAAACTGTGCGAGCTGCGGCTACGCTGCTAACTTAGAAAAGGCCACGTCTCGCGTACCGACGATAGAGGACCAGTCTGGTCCAGCCGGACCAGAGGAGTTTCCCACGCCAGGCGTGCGAACTATTGAAGATCTGACAACATTTCCTGGTGGTGCTGAAGCTTCTCGCCAGATTAAGTCGCTCGTTTTCGTCGCCACAGAAGGAGACGAAAACCGAACCGTATTGGTACTAATGCGAGGCGATCATCAACTCCATGAGACCAAGCTCGCCGATGGCATACGCGCCACCGCTGTGCGTCCGGCACATCCGGAGGAGATTCGCGATCTACTCGGCGCCAGTCCGGGAAGTTTGGGTGGAGTCGGGGCGAAGGAGAAAGCAAAAGCGGCAAAGATCGAATTGAAGATCGTGGCCGATTCGTCGTTGAAGAGTCGCAGCAACATGACTACCGGCGCCAATAAGGACGATCATCACCTTCGCGGAGTCGATATCGCGCGCGACATTCAAGTGGACGAATGGCTCGACTTGCGAACAGTGGAATCAGGTGAAGGTTGTCCACGCTGTGAGATTGGCACACTGGAAGTTTTTAAGGGAATGGAGATTGGACACATCTTCAAACTCGGGACCAAGTACTCCGAGTCGATGGGTGCCACCGTGCTGAACCAGGATGGCAGGCCGGTTCCAATCGTTATGGGCAGCTACGGAATCGGAGTTGAGCGAATCATTACCGCCGCGGTTGAGCAACGGCACGACGACGATGGAATCATTTGGCCCAAGTCGTTGGCGCCATTTGATGTGGTAGTGACGATAACAAACATCAAGCAGGACGCTGTGCGTGAGGCTGGCGAGAAACTTTACGGTGACTTGCAACGGGCAGGTCTCGACGTCCTTCTCGATGATCGCGACGAGCGTGCCGGTGTGAAGTTCAAAGACGCCGATCTGATTGGTATCCCTTATCGCATCACGATTGGGAAGAAAGCGCCTGACGGAATTGTAGAGCTGTTTGATCGTCAGACTAAGGCAAACACCGACGTGAAACTTTCAGAAGTCGTGGCCCACGTCCAGAAGCTCGCCTTGTCATGCATCTAGGGCGTCCTGCTGCTGGGACCGCAGGCGTCCCCGCCTGCCCGTCTTAGCCACCAGGAACTCGGATTTGAAACGGGCAGGCGGGGACGCCTGCGGTCCCAGCAGCAGACGCCTTCTTTCAACAAAAAGGCCCCCGTAACAGAATCAGATGAGCAACGACGTAGGGAACATCATCCAGATAATCGTCCTCCTTGTTCTGCTGGGAATGTTTCTATTTCCTGTCCTGCTGTTCTTCATTTACGTCTTCTACCAAACGAACAAACGGAAACGGATTCGTGAACGCACGCGCACCGCCTATGCGCACATGATCGGAAACTCTCAAGCCATCCCCGTCCGTTACGCTTCAGAACCGCGCTTCAAACTTTGGTTCAAGATCTTTCCGTGGGAAGGAACGGGCTTAATCGTACCGGCCCCTGGATGCATTACATTCGTCGGCGAGAAGATGAACGGAGTCCCGCTGAATCTTCAGTTCGTTCCGGGTCAGTCGAATATCTTGTGGCTGGGAAAATCTCCCTGGCCAAACGGAGCTGTTTCCTGGTTTGCGTTCGACGTTCAAGGTCTCAAACACTACTTCTCATCGGAAACCGGCGCCTTTGTTTTTGGTTCGCACTCATCAACCAAATCCGCTTACGACGATTCCTACAAAAGCTTCGTACCCACAAGCGGGCACGGCACCTGAGACAATTGCTATACTCCAAAACTACATGAAGCTACGCGTTATCGTTTATAGCGTCTTTTGTGTCACGTGCCTGCTACTTGGTGTTCTACCTGTCTGCGCCCAGGACCTCCTTCCTGAACTTGTTCGTCGGATTAAGCCGTCAGCTGTGGCTATCGAAACGTTTGACGCTCGCGACAACAAACTCACCAGGGGAAGTGGCTTTTTCATCGAAGCAGATCGGATCGTCACTAACCGACACGTCCTTGAAGGTGCATACCGGGCAGAAATCCATTCATCAACGGGCGTGATCTTTCCTGTGAAAGGAGTGTTGGCTGTCGATGCTGAAGGCGACATCGCAGTATTGAAGATCGATTCACCTTCGACTTACATCCGCCCGTTGCCGCTCGACAGAACCTCGCCACAGGAGGGTGAAAGCGTAGTTGTTATTGGAAACCCGCTGGGACTAGAGGGAAGCGTGACTAATGGAATCGTATCGGCGGTGCGCGACATTCCGACCTTCGGCAGAATCATTCAAATCACTGCGCCGATATCTTCCGGGTCGAGTGGCAGTCCGGTGGTGAACATGCACGGTCAGGTAATTGGAATCGCGACACTTCAGATCACTGGTGGCCAGAGTGTTAATTTCGCAATTCCATCCGAGCGAATAACTCAGCTCGCG
>QHXL01000416.1:0-863 GCA_003222935.1 Acidobacteriota bacterium | reverse complement strand
GAAACAAGCGTGCAAAGGCTGTGCAGTATTTCCGCGACGGACTGAGTTTTCTTTCCAAGGATGATTGTGAGAAAGCGCTTGTTGCGTTTGATAAAGCAGTCGAGTCTGACAGCAACTACGCAGAGGCCTGGGCACAAAGTGGATTCTGTAGTGAAAAGCTGGGCAAGCACGCGGAAGCGCTGGAAGCTTCGAAGCGAGCGGTTAATTTGCGTCCTTCGGCGGAGTCGTATTTCAACATCGGTCTAGCAAACTTCTATCTCAAACAATACAAAGATGCCGCTGATGGTTATCGACAAGCTATCAAACTCGATCCATTCAATTCGGCAGATGCTTACTATGCATTAGGCTTGGTCTACCGCGACTGGAACAAACCTGATGAAGAGATTCAAGCGTACAAACAGGCAATCAGACTTCGGCCAGACTACGCGACGGCTTACGAACGACTCGCAATGCGCTANNNNAGATCGTTGCACTGAAGCCAGGAGATGCAATTGCGCCAAACAACATGGGTGAGGCCTATTTGGAACTTAACAAGCTGGCCGAAGCCCAGGAATCTTTTCGCCAGGCAATTCGTCTCAAACCTGACTTTGGCAGGGCTTACTTCAATCTTGGTAAGTGTCTGCTGACGATGAACAACAGGGATGGGGCGCTCGAGCAATACAACATTCTTCAGAACATCGACCAGGACTGGGCCGAGAAGTTGAATGGGCTGATAAACCCTTAGCAGGAGCAGGAGCAGGAGCAGGAGCAGGAAGTTACTCTCGTACCTCACAAACAATCAATAAGAAAAGGAGTTGTTATGCCAACCTCACAGGGCTTTCGTGGACTGCGCGTTTATCAATTGGCGTTCAGTCTTGCGATGG
>QHXL01000024.1 GCA_003222935.1 Acidobacteriota bacterium | reverse complement strand
GCAGTTTTTGGAACACGCGTAGCGAAGTCCATTGGTGATGGCGTTCGAATGGACCTCATCAGTGCGGACCTTCGACTTTATGTCTTACTATCTGCACTTCTCGGGGCCATCATCTGGAACTTAATCACCTGGTACCTGGGCCTACCTACGTCCAGTTCGCACGCTTTGCTTGGTGGTTATGCAGGCGCCGGAGTAGCTGCGTACGGCGGCGTTTCAGGTTTGTTGAAGGCGGAAGTTTGGTTTCGCACGTTGAAGTTCATCGTGCTGTCGCCACTGATTGGAATGTTTCTCGGTTTCGCGATGATGGTGGCAGTCGCCTGGATTTTTCGACGGTTCTCTGCAACCAAGGTCGATAAGATTTTCCGGCGTGGTCAGTTGCTGTCGGCGGCAGCCTTCTCTTTGGGCCATGGTGGCAACGACGCGCAGAAGACAATGGGAATAATGACCGCTGTACTCACAGCTGGTGGTGTTTGGGGACTCACGTATGGGAAAGACGGGGCGTTGCCACCAATTCCAGTGTCGGTTGTGTTGGCTGCGCACGCAGCCATCGCCCTCGGGACAATGTCAGGCGGCTGGCGCATCGTGCGAACGATGGGTACGAGGATTACCAAGTTGAAACCCGTGGGTGGCTTTTGTGCCGAAACCGCCGCCGCACTCACGCTCGCTTACGTCACACTCACCGGCACTCCAGTTTCGACGACGCACACAATTACGGGTTCAATTGTCGGCGTTGGAGCTACACGTCGTTTGTCAGCCGTTAAGTGGGGAGTGGCCGGACGTATTGTCTGGGCCTGGATACTTACCATTCCAGCCGCCGCCTTGATGGCCGCGCTCTCCTTCTGGATCGTCCAAACCATCCATCGAATGTTCAGTTAAAAGCCCTCCAGGCCGGAACCACTTCTAAACGAAGCCAAGCAGCCATCCAGCGGCAACCTCCCCGAAAGAGGATGAAGCCAGGGCTATGCCACCGAGTGCGGCAAGCAGGGGAAAGAATTCAACTGTGTAGCGCGGCTCAGGATTCTCAAGCGTAGCGAAGAACGCCAGCCTAATAAAAATCGACAATGCCACCAGCAGCAGCCAGCGCCGCGATTCTGTGGTCGCGGCCCTCCACAATATCCACCCGCCCGCCACTGCCTGCAGCGTAAAAATAAAAACCAGGACCATGAAGAGTGGCAGCCACAAGTGTTGATGCACGCTGTAGTCCAGGTCGCGCAGCGGAAAAAGTTCGCCGTCAAAAGGGTAATAATCTGAGTGTGGTCCAACCCATAGATACCACGCTCGTTGCATAGGCACCCATACGTAATAGCGCAAAGGTGCGCGCGCAATTCTCTCCTGCGCTAGCTGCGCGAACTGCGCATCGATTGGCGGTGTCATATCCGGCGTAGCTGTGTCGGCCTCTTCCTCCGCCGTGTCGTCCTGCTCGTCATCAGTATCGTCACTACTCTGATCTTCTTCATCACCCGGCGAGGGTGAAGGTTCGGCGGCCGCGGCTTTGTCCAGTTCGTCGGTAGTTTCGCCAGCTGGATTGTTGTATCGATCCAGGAGTTGCGCGACGCGACTCTTCTCTTCTGCTGAATCGAATGCCGAGTCAGGAAAATCCTCCAGATGAAACTGCTTATCGTCCAGTGGCCACAGAACGGATTCGACATAACGGCCGTCGTTGATCCAGGTGCGGAGCCACGCTAAATAGCCGCGCGGAACAAATTCACCCGGCATTTCCGCATGTGCAGGAGCCAGGGGTTGAAAGAGATGAAACGTCCGCCAGTTACGTACTGTCCAGGGAACCAGCACGACCATAAAGGCCACGGACATGATGGTCCCTTGAAGAATAATTTTTGCCAGCCTCGCAGATTTCTTCGGTACTTCGTCTGAATCTCTCCGCCTGAAAAACAACGTAGCCACCAGCGTCAGGCCGACGGCCAACACGAACAAGCCACTGTCAGGCCGAAAGAAAACTTGAATACCTCCAACCAGGCCAACAGCAGCCCATAGCCAAATCGATCTCCTCAGGTTAGGTGCCTGGAACGCGAGTGTTGTTAATAAGCAAAGCAGCACAAGGAAGAAACTGGCCCAGGTTTCAGTGAGGATCGTTCCGACATAGATTGCAGTGAAGGGACAAACTGCTGCGAGCGCGATTGCCGCAAGGGCAGCGACCTGTTTTCGCCGCTGAAATGGGGTCCACAAGTAAGCGAGCAATCCAATTAGGACGCAGGTGACTGTGTCGATCAGGGCTTGAGCGATGCTAACGGCGGTGTTGTTCTCGTGACCAAAGAAGTAATAGATCGCCGTAAGGAAAAAGGGATACCCCGGTAAGCGAATTAGCGAAGGCCCGTATGGCGGTTCAGCTTCATGCGAATAAACGTGATGCTCGAGCAGGTTGCGCGCCAGGAGCGCATAGAGTTTTCCGTCGCCCGGAGTGTCGTTTGCGAGATAACGTGCGACTGCGATGCGAAAACCAAAGGCGATGAGGAGAAGTATTGCGCCAACAATCCATGTCCTTCGCCGTTGCATGGTTACAGAATCCGAAAAATCAGTATCAAGATCAGAAACCTAGCGCTCTTGTGACGTCGACGAGAGAACTACTTTCGCGGAACGCAGTCCGGATGACAACGCCGTGATTGTAATTGGACCTGCCTGTTGTGTTGACTTCACAATCACCAGGGACCTTCCTTGCCACGCTTTTCTCTGCGTTCGCTGGTAACTTTCCGTACTGATCGGGTTAGCATTCGCGACGGCCACGATCTTACCCGGGCCTTCAATGTTAAATCTTATCAAGTTCTCCGCCGTCGGATTTCGCACTCCCTTGGCATCGACTAATTCAATCGTTACGTAACTCAGATCCTGATTGTCGGCGACAATGCGTACCCGATCCGCGGTCAACTTGATTGCGCTCGGCTGTCCGGCAGATTTGAGGTCCGCAAAGGATGTTGATCTTCCGCCGGAGATGCCCACTGCTTGAAGGACGCCGGCCTGATACGGCACACTCCAGGTCGCCGTGTACGCCGTCGAACGATTCGTCGGCTTCCGGCCCAGCGACCTTCCATTCAGCATCAACTCAACTTCTTCGCATGAAGAATAGACACTAACTTCCAGCGACTCTTTCTCATGACCGTGCCAGTTCCAGTTCGCTACAACATCGTGCCAGTGCCACTTGGACCACGACTGTCGATTCGGATTTGTCGGAAATGATGGCGTGGGAGGCTTCACAAAAATCGACACCTGATTCTCTTTCCAGAGAGCGTCGCGGTAATACGACTGTGGTCGCTTCCAGCCACACACATCAATGTCACCGCAGTACGCCAGGGTCCACGGATAAAAACTCTGCTCCTGCCAGTAGCCTCGCCAACCAATGCTTGCTTCGCCGATGTAGTCAAAAGCAGTCCAGACGAAATCGCCAACGACGTAAGGATGATCGAGCACGTTCATCCAACTATCAAATGCTTCCAAAGGATAAGACTCCGAGCCGTACATAATCCGTTTGGAAAGTCGATTGTGATCAAACTCGTACAGACTCTGCTTCTGGTGGTCGCCACCGGCTGCATAGTTGTATCCCGCGACGTCGAGAGTTGCGAAATAGGGATCTTTATCCTCACGCAGGTCGTTAACCGCGGAGGTGATCGGTCTGGTTGGCTCCAAACGCCGTATGTAGTCGCCTAATTCCTGGGCCAGTTTCACCACTTCGGGCCTGGTTCGGTTAGGTATCTCGTTTCCAATACTCCACATGATTATGGAAGGATGATTGCGGTCGCGAAGCACCATACTTTCTACGTCCCGCTGCCACCACTCGTCAAAAAAGAGGTGATAGTCATGTGGGTTCTTTCCTTCACGCCACATATCAAACGCCTCATCGATCACCAGCATGCCGAGACGATCACAAGCCTCAAGAAACGCCGGCGACGGTGGATTGTGTGCGAGTCGCAGTGCGTTATAGCCACTCGCCTTCAAGAGTTCGACACGTCGTTCTTCGGCACGATCAAAAGCTCGTGCGCCCAGTGGTCCATTGTCGTGATGCAGGCAGCCGCCTTTCAGTTTCAATGGCTGGCCGTTCAAGAGAAAACCTTTGGCGACGTCGAAAGCGATTGAGCGTACTCCGAACTTTGTCTGCACCTGATCGATTGTCTTGCCATTTTGGTTAACTACCGACTCTGCTGTGTAAAGTGTTGGTGAATCGGGTGACCAGAGCGCCGGGTCCTTGAGTTCAACGAGCTGGTCGAATTCATACGAGGAATGGGCGGGAATGCTGTGTTTCGATTCTTTCGTGTTCAGCAGCTGGCCTTTGCTGTTCAGGATTCTCGAAAGCAGAACGGCTTCCGACGGCTGATCGGTTTCATTCAGCACCTTCGTCTTGATACTGACTTTCGCTGACGACGGGCTCACCTCAGGGGTAGTAATGTAGGTTCCCCATTGAGCAACGTGCATGGATTCCAACGTCTTCAACCAGACGTGACGATAAATGCCCGAGCCTGAATACCAACGACTGTTCTCACCTTCGTTCCTTACCTTAACAGCAAGAACATTTACTGCGTCCGACTTGACCTTGTCAGTGATGTCAAACCAGAAGCTCGTATAACCGTATGGATGACTACCGAGCGATTGGCCGTTCAGCCAGAGTTCGGCGTTCATGTACACGCCATCAAACTGGATCACGATTCGTTTTCCCTTTTGGTCCGGACGAAGCGTGAATGACTTCCGATACCACGCAGTACCGCCGGTAGTGAAACCGCCATTGACCTGACTAATCGCATTGGGATTGAAGGGAGAATTGGTACCGGGCAAATCTTCGATGCTCCAATCGTGAGGGAGATCGAGCTTACGCCACTGCGAATCGTCGAGACCCGGGGCTTCAGCGCCTTGAGCGCCCCCCAGGTGAAAGCTCCAGTTGGAGTCGAAGAGAATAGTGCGGGTTGAAGTTTGGCCCTTTGCAAGCGAGTAGGTTAGGACGATTGCAAGAACTAGAGATGCGGCAAGTTTGAAATTAGGGGACATAGGGAATTGCAAAACTCCTTCACTCTGGTGGCGATGAGGTCAGTACCGAAACGCGGTAGCGTCGGGTTGCATCACGATAGAGATCAATAATTCAGACAAACCCGACGCTACCGCGTTTCGGTACTGACCTCATCGCCACTAAATTGACTTTTGCAAGAGCTATAAAGCTTAACGGAGATCAGAGCGAGCCGTTAGAATCGACCCGGGCGGAGTGTTCACTTCAGCCGCCTGGCCGTCCAACCAAAGAAAGTAATCAAGCGGCCTTGCCGCTCTTGTTTCGTTACTACCACTGACAGCTTGTCATCGGTGTTGACGCTCTCATTCTATATTACGCTCGCTTGAGGTCCTTAGATGCTTCTCACAACTTAGTTAAGTTTTCTCACTTCCCAACCATAGATCACGATCATTCTCCGGCACCAACAGCAACAAAACGCCATTATTGACGAGGGGTACAAAAAGGGGTACAAAAATATACAAACCGCTGAGCCGCAACCAATTGAAAGGCGATCGCTAAAACTGGCCGAGTTAGAGAGGCATGTGTTAATTAGCGAACAGGAGCATGAAGCAAGACGACAGAAAATTCTGGACGAGGTCCTAACTCCTATAAGTTTTTGGAAAAACCGAACTACGCACTCAAGGGGAAAAGCAATGATGAATTGTAGAGCGATCGTATTAGTCATTTCGTTCCTGTTCTGCTTGAGTATAAGAGTCACCGCTCAAAAGTCTGTTTCTGAATTGCCGCCGTCACAGACTGCGGTGCTACAGCAATTTCTAACAGAACATAAGGGCCTGGAGTTCCTCTCAGAAACGGTTACTGATAAGAGCATTCTGAAGGATATGCGCAAGACCTTTGGAGTGAACTTCAGACCATTTTATCGAGCGGGAGATTTCAATCATGACGGTGTAGCCGACTTCGCAATGATTCTGGCGAAGGAAGGTGGGCCAACCGGAGATCAGGGAGAAGGTATCGCTGAAACTCATCGTAAGTTGTATGACATGACTGTTGTTATTTTCAATGGTGTGGGTAAAACCTATAGACCGGCATTCATCAAGACAACCAAAGCTCCACGGGCATGTTTCCTGAATACGACAAATGAAAAAAGAAAGCGACTGACGTTTGGCGTGTACGAAACGGATGATGGCTTCGTCATGACCCCCGCAGGAAAGGTCTACATCATCGAGAATGGAGATAAATGAACCGCTTCCCTTTCTCGCTACTCTTTCAACCACTTGAAAGGCGCGGGATTTGACGGTTCGACTTTAATCTAGGAATTAGTTGAGTCACTGCACGGTCTCCCATGAGGGCCACTTCGAAACGATCGATCCTCTGTGTTATCTTTTCGCCTCCACTCATGCCCGCGTAGCTCAGTGGATTAGAGCGTTCGCCTCCGGAGCGAAAGGTCGCAGGTTCGACCCCTGCCGCGGGTACCAATTGAATCGAGTATTTGACACCTTCACACTACAGAAATATTCTGACTTCGCTTTCTTTCGCGTTCTCAATACTAGACCTGCATTCACATCTCTCAGGGTCTTTGCTGTTCACAGCTTGACTGACCGAAGCTGGCTTTTGGTTTTTTACCAGCGAAACAGAACATCCCTGAGCCTTATAAACAGACAGATTAGTGGCGAACCTAAACGGGGTCGCTCCCGTCTTGTACTGTTTCTCCCAAAGGCCTGATGCCCATGAACAACGCTTTTCTTGAATTTCAAGACCTAGCTTCCGGAACCCAGCGAATTCAAATAACAAACGAGGCAACACGGCTTGGTCGCGAGCCAGGTCTCGATGTCGTGATTGCTTCAACTGCCGCCAACGTCTCCCGACGTCATGCGGAGATTCGACGTCAGCAGAATGTCTACGTTCTAGTCGACCTTGGTAGTTTCAATGGAACCTTTCTCAACGGTCGCCGGATCGCCAACGGGGAAGTATTGCACGACGATGATGTCATCCAACTTGGACCGGGTGGTCCAAGCTTGCGCTTCAGATCTCCGGAAAATCCCGACGCCTCTCGAACTGCCCACATGGGGCAGTCGGGCCGTCTCCCGCAAAGCGGCAGGCTCGCGCAGCCGAAGAATCAAACCATCTTTGCAACTCCCGACACGGGTGGATTGCAAGCAACTCTACGCGGCGGCGATCCCCCACCAAAAGACCCGCACGTTTTTCTTCAACACCCGTTCGATCGACCTCAATTGAGTGTCGGCCGCGGTGACGAGTGCAATATTCGCCTCGATGGTCTGCTTATTTCCAATAACCACGCACGTATCTCCCAGTCGGCCTCGGGTGTGACTATTGAGGACCTGAGCTCAACTAACGGTACTTATGTAAACGGTCAACGGATCACTGGTCGCACACTGATTAGACCTGAAGACGTTGTTCACATCGGTCCGTTCATGTTGCGCGTGGATTCTCAACGCGGTGTGATGGTTTTCGACACGCGTGCCAAGACTCGTCTCGACGTCGTTCGGATAACCAAGGAAGTCACCAACCGATCGGGCGGCGGGAAAATACGCTTGCTTGACGAGGTCGATCTCAGCATTCAGCCAAATGAGTTCGTTGGCCTGCTTGGGCCATCCGGCGCCGGTAAATCGACGCTGATGGACTCCTTAAACGGAATGCGACCCGCGTCGAGTGGCCAGGTGCTGGTGAATAATCTCGATCTGTATCAACACCTGGAGTCACTTAAGCAGTCTATTGGATACGTTCCGCAAGATGACATTATTCACCGTGAGTTAACGGTCTATCGCACGCTCTACTATGTCGCTCGCTTACGACTATCAAGGGACATCTCGCGCACCGAGATCGACCAGGTCATCAGTGAAGTGATGGACATCACCGGGCTTTCAGAACGTCGTGACGTTCCGATTTCACAGCTTTCGGGAGGACAACGAAAACGAGTCTCGATTGCGGTCGAATTAATTACAAAGCCGTCGGTGATTTTTTTAGATGAACCGACATCGGGTCTCGATCCTGCTACTGAAGAGAAAGTCATGAAACTCTTTCGCCAGATTGCAGAATCTGGGCGAACAGTAGTCCTGACTACTCACGCAATGGAAAATGTGAAGTTGTTTGACAAGCTGGTTGTACTGATGCGCGGCAAACTCGTTTTCTATGGAAAACCCCAGGAGGCGCTTGCTCACTGCGGTGCCGAGAGTTTCAAGGATCTATACGACAAACTCGAGGCTCCGATCTTCGAAAAACTAAAGCAAGCAAACGGCCGGGCAAATAAGGATCAGATTGCTGAAGAAGTTGCTGACGATTGGAAGAGACGTTTCTTACAGACCGAGCAATACCGAATGAATGTCGAGATACCGCTGCGATCAGTCTCAGCAGCTGGTCACACTGCAGCCCCGGCAAGACGGCGCGGTACTTTTGGGGATTGGCTGCGTCAGTGGGCCACGTTGTCGCGTCGGTATCTGGAAGTGCTGGGCGCTGACAAGTTCAATCTGCTGATCTTATTTGGCCAGGCGCCCATCATCGCACTGTTGACCTATATCGTAGTAAGTTCGAATGCACCCCGCGACTTCATCTACTTTGTCCTGGCCCTTGTCTCACTCTGGTTCGGGACCTCCGTGGCTGCTCGTGAGATTATTCGCGAACGGGCCGTCTACAAGCGTGAGCGAATGGTGAACCTGCGGCTTCTGCCCTATGTCGGTTCAAAGATCCTGATCCTGATGCTGATTGTTGGATTGCAGTGCCTGATGCTGTTTGGAACTTTGAAGTTTTTCGACCTGACGAACTTGATGCCGTTTCCCGGTGGGTTTGGTGGCCTGGGCCATCTGGCGGTGATGATGATCACGAGCCTCGTGGGGATTGCGCTTGGTCTATTTGTGTCGGCGGTGGTGAAGACATCTGAGATGGCTACGAGTTTGATACCTCTGATTCTGATCCCTCAGATTCTTTTTTGCGGCCTGGTTGGTATTCCTAAGGGCACGTCGAAAGTCATCGGTGTTGTCATGCCGGCAACGTGGGCATTTGATGAGATGAAGAGAAGCTCCGGACTCGATGTACTACGTGCGAAGGAGGAGGACGCACAACCCTCCGAAAAAGAAGAAGGTCGCGGTTTCTACAAACAAGTAGAACGCGACAACGACCAGAATATCGCCGACTCACGCGCTAAAGTCGATAAGTACAAAGCAGACGCCGAGAAGAGTATCAATAGCTTCGAAAAGAAGATGGAAGACTACGTTACCGAACTAACAAGCGGGCACGCACCGAAGAAACCCACCACACCCAAACTGGGTCCTGTTCCTGAAATCCCACCGGCGCAAAAGATCCCGGACGATATA
This sequence comes from Acidobacteriota bacterium, assembly GCA_003222935.1. GTDB lineage: Bacteria > Acidobacteriota > Blastocatellia > Pyrinomonadales > Pyrinomonadaceae > PSRF01. Next base: position 1,601 of record QHXL01000024.1, on the reverse strand, counting down.
AGTTCTTATGTCGATTTCCTTCATCCGTGGGGCAGTCACGTGCTGGACGTAAGTGCTCTCATCATCATGTTCTTCACTTTCTTTATTGGGACAATGATCGCGCTGCGAGCGCAGGATGTGTGACCTGCAGGTTGAGAAGAACTCGTGCCGAAAAGAGATCATTTTCCAGATCTCATTTGACATCTTTCAATTGGCATTGCACTCCGTGATCCACAATGGCAACGTGAACCCAAACAAAGATTCCAAATGCCAACTGAAAAATGTCAAATGAGATCTGGAAAATGATTTCTAACGAACAACGGTCCAGTCCCCTCACCTTCCTACTAAACGAAAAATGGAAGTCCGTGAATCTACGGACATCACTCATACTCTTTATTGCATATCGTTTACTTTTTGGTTGAGGTATAGACGTCACCTTAACAAGTACTTACTATCCAGCTTAGCTAGTGCCCCTATTTTCATGAACCCCGTCGTTAGTCGACTCAATGACATACCCTGCTTCCGATGCGCGAACCATACTTGTCGTCGATGATTTTGACGACACGCGTCTGTTGTTGCGCACATGGCTTCAGCGTCGTGGTTTTCGTGTAATCGAGGCGGAGGATGGACTCGAGGCAGTCAAAAGGGCCACAACTGAAAATCCAGATCTGATCATTATGGATATGGAGATGCCGCAGTTAGACGGCCTGTCAGCAACTCGCCAAATCCGTCTCGTGAAAAAACTCGGCGACGTACCAATCGTCGCAGTATCAGCCTACGGCGCCGATCAATTTCGCGAACTCGCGCTGGCGGCTGGCTGCAACGAATACGTCTCGACACCCTTCGAACCCAAATCACTTGAGCGGATTATTAGATCGCTGATGCATTGAGCTCGCTTGAGTGCCCCTCGCCGTTGACACATCCTTAACTTTCCCTTTAAGTTTCGCTGGTACTCCTCATTCTTATTCAAGCTGAGCGTGAAAGCTGAACAGTCATGACCAGGCCCCGCATCGTCTGTATTGTGCTTCTCCTATTATTCACTGGTGCGACGACTCCAGTCGCCCAGGGTCAATGCATCAAAAAACTTAGTGAACTTCCTGAGGCGGCAGAGCTCCTCGGCTTTCGTTTAGGAATGACCAAGGACGAGGTCAAGGCGAAAGTCCCACAAGTTCAGTTCGGTCATTCCGATTCTTTCGGAGTCTCGAAGACTACAATCAATCCCTATTTCGATCCGCGTATTGATAAAACCAAATTTGAAAGTGTCCGCAGTATTTCTCTCGATCTGTTGGACGACCATCTAACGTCGCTCTGGATTGGTTTCGACGAGACATTCAAAGCCCAGGGGATCGAGCAGTTTGTAAAGCTTGTATCTGATTCGCTGAAGGTGTCAGGCGCCTGGTCAAACTGGCGGGGACGCGGTCAACAACTGCGTTGCACGGACTTCCAGCTAATTGTAATCACCGTCGCTGGTGGGCCAAGCTTACGTATCCTTGACGTTGGCGCGGAGGACGTCGTTGCCGCACGACGACAAGCGAAAGAAGAACTCGACTCTGCTGCGGAAACTATCAGCGACGCCGCCGAGATTAAGGGAGATAAAGAAGCGAAAATTTATTACCTCTCTT
>QHXL01000415.1:4794-5225 GCA_003222935.1 Acidobacteriota bacterium | reverse complement strand
GGTCCAGCAAACTCTTCACGACATCCGCCCGATCACGCCACACATAACTGATAAGTACAGTCACACCATTTTTCCCACGCGCGTTTAAGTCAAGACGTCGATCGGCAATCAGGAGTTCTGACGCCTCGTCATATCGCGCCTCAATGGAATGAAACACAGCCGTGTATCCAGTCTTGTCCTTGATATTCGGATCGGCATTACCTTCCAACATTGCTTTCACGACTCCACAATCGCCGCGAGCCGCGGCTGATATCAGAACCGTCCTGCCATCGCGCGGATCCTGGACGTTTGGGTTCATTCCCGCCTGTAAATAGGCCTTTACTGCGTCGACGTCGCGAGCGGCTGCTGCCGCAAAGAAACCTTCGTCGTCGAAATGATAGCCGCGCAGTTTCAGAAATTTCTTGGTTGCTTCGGGTGTCGCCTGCGGCGTC
>QHXL01000415.1:0-4789 GCA_003222935.1 Acidobacteriota bacterium | reverse complement strand
AACCTGCAAAAGAGATCAGTCCACAGGCAACGAACAAAGCGAGTCGTCGATGTTTTAGTAACCCGATCATTTCTTGCACGAAAAAATAGTGGCACGTTTTATCTTCACAGGCTTCTCGGGCTTTTCACCGTCAGCCGGCGCCTGATTGATCTGGTCTGCGACCTCAATTCCTTTGGTAACTGTTCCAAACGCCGCAAATTTCCCATTGAGATGCTGTCCGCTGCCAACCAGAATGAAGAAGTGAGTTGTAGCACTGTTAGGTTCATCCGGCCTCGCCATCGACACGATGCCGCGTTCATGTTTTATTATCCCGGGCTCGTCAGGGAGCTTTCGCGCCATCCGCTTCGATAGTTCTAAGCCCCATTTCTCACTCGTGCTGAGATTGCCGAACGTCGTTGTATCGAGTGCACCGGTCGCCGTGAGATTAAGAAAATTCCTGACACTCTCGGGGGCGACCTCAGGCATCATCGCGATGTCGATTGGCCCAAGTTCAGTTTCCAGCGTGACACACTGGCCAGCCATCTTCTCAACTGTAGCGCCATCGAACGGTTCAGGTAGCGGAGCACTCAGGTCAGTCGTACGAGCATTCGCTTTCTTTGGCGGTTCAATCGGGCCATTAGCCTGCGCCATCGCTGCCGAAACGCCAGCGAGAAGAAAAATGATCACGAGAAATGAATGGTGGAATCGCATGGGCATCTTAATTCTTTGATCTTAGTTCTTTGATCTTTGGACTTTGTCTTTCCTTCCTGCCTACTGCTCCTACCCACTGCCTACTGTTCACAGACCCTTCTCGGCCATCTCAATTGCACGAAACATCGCTCGGGCTTTGTTCACGGTTTCAGCATACTCATGTTCGGGCACCGAGTCAGCCACGATACCTGCACCAGCCTGAACAGTCGCATCTTCACCACGCAACACCATCGTCCTGATAGCAATGCAGGAATCAAGATTGTCAGCGTAGTCCATATACAAAACCGAACCTGCGTAGATACCGCGCGGGTCCCGCTCCAGTTCACGAATAATTTCCATCGCACGAATCTTCGGTGCCCCCGTCACTGTTCCCGCGGGGAAACATGACGCGAGAGCATCGAATCGATCCAGGCCATCTTTCAGGCGCGACCGCAAACTCGTTTCCATGTGCTGAACGTGCGAGTAACGCTCGATGCTCATGAGATCTTCGACCTTCACAGATCCGTAGTCTGAAACTCGACCCAGATCGTTGCGTCCGAGATCCACCAGCATCATGTGCTCGGCAACCTCTTTTTCGTCGGTCTTAAGATCCTCACCCAACATCCAATCTTCCGTTTCAGTTGCGCCACGCTTTCGCGTTCCCGCGATCGGCCGGTAATCCAGCCTTTGCCCATGACAACGCACTAACATCTCAGGTGACGCACCAATAACCGTTTCATCTCCCATTCGTAGAAAAAACATGTACGGAGAAGGATTGATCGCGCGCAACGCCCGATAGATCGACAACGCCTCCCCTCTATATTTAGCGGAGAACCGCTGTGACAAGACAGCCTGGTAACAATCGCCCGATTTTATGTAGTCCTGGACACGTCGCACCCCGTCTTCAAAGTCGCGCCTGGTCCAATTGGACTGGAGCGAGAGGTTCTTCGGATTCTCTTTGGAGCCTTCAGTTCGAGCCTGGAGCGCGCTCGCTTCATAGACTCTGTTCTCAAGTTGCAGTGTTCGCGTCACCGCCGCCTCATATAGATCGCGAAGTTTGTCGCGACTCCCTTCGGCCTCTTCGGTAAGCACGATCGACACTATTTCCATTCGTTGCTTAGCGCGATCGAAAGCAATAACCGTCCGAAAAAACATCCACACCGCATCGACCGGGGCATCGAGAGCCTGGGTTCGATCGTCCCGCAATGCCGGTTCAAACCACTGTGCCGCGTCATAACCGAGGTAACCAACGGCGCCTCCAGCAAATGGGGCCAAACCTGAGCGACGCGCCAGCACCCGACCCCGAAAGTAATCGCGCACCCACTCCGTTGCGACTCCGGGAAAGATCTCCGTCTTGTCGTTTCGTTCGACAACAGTTTGCATCCCCCGGCCCCGGACAATCATCTCCGGATCGGCGCCAAGGAATGAATAACGTGCGATGCGTTCGCCACCTTCAACCGACTCGAGTAAGAACGAGTAAGGAGAATTGCCGGCGATGCGCATGAACGCTCCAACGGGAGTGTGGAGATCGGCAAGCACGGAACGAACAACAGGTACGACGTTTCCCTGCCCCGCTTGTTTTTCGAACTCTTCGAATGTTGAAGGTTGAAGATCGAGCATGCCTAGTTCACACAAGCCTGTTACCAGCCAACCACTGACCACCATCGACCACGAGTACATTCCCGTTGATAAAACTCGCAGCGTCAGAACACAGAAACACAGCTGCACTTTCGATATCGGCAATTCGTCCGAAACGCCCGAGTGGAATGCCCTTCTTGAGTCTTTCCTTTATAGGTTCCGGCACAAGCCGGCTCATCCCTTCCGTATCCTCAATTGGACCAGGCGCGATTGCATTAACTCGAATTCCGTAACGTCCCCACTCGACCGCCAGGTTGCGCGTCAACGCATCAACACCGGCTTTTGCCGCGGAAACGTGCAACTGCATTGGTGTACCCAGGTAATGTAGCGTTGCGCTAATGTTGAGCACCTGTCCGCGGTTCTTCTTGAGCTCGTCGATTGTTGCCCGACAGACATTGAACGTTCCCTTGAGATCGATGTCGACAACTGTGCCAAAACCATTTGACGACAATTCTTCAGCCTTGCAGAGAAAATTCCCCGCAGCGCCATTAATCACGATGTCGATCTTGCCAAACCGTTCGATCGTCGCCGTAACTGCTCGTTCAACTTCGTCAAAGTGACGCACGTCTGCAGCTACAGCAAACGCTTTCCCGCCCTTCTCGTTGATTGCCGCGGCAGCCGGTTCGAGATGTTCGATCTTCCGACTCACCAGCGCGACCGCAGCACCTGATTCCGCAAGCGCACGCGCAACGCCACCAGTGATCCCTGTGCCGCCGCCGGTCACAAATGCAACTCGATCATTCAAAACGCCATCAACAAAAACTGTCCGGGTCATAGTTTGATTCTCAATTTTTCAGTTGTAATGCTTGCTCGAGAGTAAATCGATTTTCGTAGAGCGCTTTGCCCACGATAACACTGTCCACCAGCGGTTCATTTGCGTCACGAAGCCTTGCAAGGTCAGCCAAACTCGAAACACCACCAGATGCTGTCACTCGTAGTCCTGTGGCCTGAGCCAGCGCGACGGTCTGTTCGATGTTTGGACCACTGAGCATGCCATCGCGTTTGATGTCAGTATAGATGATTCGTTCGACTCCGCATTTAGCAATCTCAAGAGCAAACGCGAGCGCCGGTAAATTGGTGTTTGACTCCCAGCCATGTTTCATCACGACGCCGTCGCGTGCATCTATTCCCACACAAATCTTCGAACCAAAACGCTCAACCAAAAGGCTCACTTCATCTGTTGATTCCGCAGCCAGGGTACCCAGGATGATTCGCAATACGCCGCTATCGATCAATTCTTCGACGTCTTGTTCAGTTCGCACTCCACCTCCTACCTGAACTGCAACCCCGGACTTCTTTACAATCTGGTTTACCACAAGACGATTTGTTGAGTTACCACTGAAAGCGCCATCTAGATCGACGACGTGGATCGTCGTCGCGCCTGCTGCTGCGAATCCTTGAGCGGTGAGTACCGGATCGTCACCATAATAGCTCGCACTATTTCGCTCTCCCTGTCGCAGACGAACGCAGCGGCCGTCCTTCAAGTCGATAGCTGGAATGATATGCATACTCAGTTCTTAATCAGCACAGACATCACTTCGTAGTCGCGACGGCGTTACCACCATCGATCGTGCGTCTGCCACTCAAGTCAGTAAACGTGCCACGTGCTTCCTGGATAATCGGCGACAACGCCGCACAGTCCCAGATGTTCATCACCGGATCCAGCATCACTTCAGCTCGCCCGGTCGCAACCATGACGTAACCGTAACAATCACCCCACGTGCGACTCGACTTGGCCCGTCGTTGTAGATCCTCGATGGCAGGACCGAACCCGTATCGATGACAGGCCGTAAAGTCAGTACATAGCAGTAGCCCATCTTCAAGACTTGCAGTTGTTGAGACGCGCGTCGGTGTCCCGTTCAGGTAACAACCGAGGCCCGTCGCAGCCCAGACAATTTCATTCAGAGCCGGAATATTAATAACACCGACAACAGGCTTCCCATCGATCTCAAGGCTAATCAAGACGCCGTAAAATGGAACGCCATGAACGAAGGCAAATGTCCCGTCGATTGGATCCACAATCCAACGTCGATTTGAGTTCCCTTGCGATTCTCCCTCTTCCTCAGCCAGCACGGAGTCATCGGGAAACCTCTCCAGAATTCGTTTTCGCAGATACTGTTCAGCTTCCAGATCAGCAATGGTGACGAAACTGCCGTCGGCTTTCTTGCTGGTCTCAGGCTCCTTGCGAAAGTAGTTTAATGTGATGTCACCAGCACCGCGGGCAAGGTCGCCCGCAAACATCATCAGCTCAGTTAATTCGTCCTTATCACCCACCACTCAGCTACTCCTTGCTCTTTCTCTGCGGATACTCGGCGTAAGTCAGCATCTTCTTAGAAACTCATAGGTATGGAGTCAGTCTTCACTCCGGTAGGAGTGACATCTTTATAGTACTGCCATCGTATCCTCGAGGCGCGGTTCGGTGGGCCGGGAGGTTTATGCTCGACAATGCTATAGACATGTCACTCCTAACGGAGTGAAGACA
>QHXL01000414.1 GCA_003222935.1 Acidobacteriota bacterium | reverse complement strand
ACTTAACTTATAACGCTCAGTTTTCCTGTTTTTGGATCATCGTCCGAAATCGCCAAGACACTCACCGCGACCATCTCCGTCTTAATGGATAAGCCTCTAAAGTCTCGGGAGCGTCAACTCACTTTCCAAGATTTCTTCGCCTTGCGATTACGGGTGCTCGATCTCGTTTCGCATTGGTCTATTCCTTGCAATCGTGAACGACGCACAAGCGATCGCACATAATTCGCAAAAATCGTACATCCAACTTTTCGTAAAACTGAAAACGCGAAGTCCGATTGCGCGAGTCAAGAATCGTGACCTTGGGCCACATTTCAGCAAGGAGGATTATTCATGTCCAGTTCCAGGTTTCGACTATCCCTAACTGCCTCGTTAGCAACAGCACTCTTTCTAATATGTATCGTGACAACGCCCACTCTCGCGCAGGGCGTTGACGCAACTGTAAACGGCACGATCAAAGATGAAGCCGGGGCCGTCGTGGCCGGAGCGAACGTGACGCTGACCGACAAAGCCACCGGTCGCTTAACTTCCGTTACGACAAACCCTGAAGGCTTCTATGTTTTCCAAACCGTCCGACCCGGCACCTACCTGTTAGTTGCCGAACACCCCGGCTTTAAGAAACAAGCCGTCGATGGAGTCAAAGTCGACGTCGCTACTCCAGCCACCGTAAATTTCGCACTCGCGACAGGCGGAGTCGATGAAACTGTTACCGTTTCAGCATCTGACGCAGCACTTCCCATCAACTCAACAAACGGAGAGTTAAGCACGACCGTGCAGCAGCGACAGATAAATGATCTGCCTCTCAACGGCCGTAATCCACTGACGTTAGCTGGTCTACAGGCCGGCGTCTCTACCGGTTCCAGCAACCGCACTTCGACGATCAACGGTCTGCGAGGAACATTTTCAAACCTGACCTGGGATGGCATAAACATCAACGACAACTACATCCGCACCGATTCTCTTTTTGGAGATGCCGCGCCGAGTGTTCCGGGAGTCGCTGAATTCACGCTTGTCACTCAAAATGCGGGACCGGGCGACGGGCTTGGTGTCGCGCAGGTAAAACTGGTCACACCGCGAGGCAGTAAATCATTTCATGGAAGTTTGTTCGAATATCATCGCAACGATGCATTCGATGCTAACTCATTCTTCAACAATGCGGCCGGCCTATCCAAAGAAAAGTTGATTCAAAACCAGTTTGGTTTTCAGGTTGGCGGTCCGTTTAGATTGCCTCGCTTCGGCGAAGGTGGACCACGCACCTACGGCAAAGACAAGTTGTTTTTCTACGCTTACTACGAAGGAACAATTGCCCGGACCGATGAATCGGTGACGCGTACCGTACTTACCAGCCAGGCACGGCAGGGCTTATTCACCTACAAGGCGACCGACGGAACTACTCGAACGGTAAACTTGCTAACGCTCGGTGGTCTAACTCGCGATCCCGTGACGACCTCTCTGATTAACCTGACGCCGCTGCCCAACGATCTGACTGGTGGTGACCAGGTGAACTTTGCTCGCTTTAGATTTAACACACCATCGGGAGTTGATCAGCATCTCTGGGGCTTTCGAACCGATTATGATTTGAGTGAGAAGAACCGCTTCGAAGTAAGTTTTAGCCAGTTCCATTTCACTCTGCCAAACGATCCGTTCAACGCGATCGGTGAACCATTTCCTGGTTTACCCGGAGGAGGCCAACAATCCAAGCGGCCACGCATTGCAGTGGCCTGGAATTGGACTCCGACCACGTCACTTAACAACGAACTGCGGGCGGGTTTCATGAAAAACAGTCCAAGGTTTTTCAACAACGAGACGTTTGACCGTGGCTATCGTGTGACTTTCCCCTTGATTAGTGATCCAGAGCAGAACGCACTCGACCAGGGACGCAAGACTGGTACGTATGAGTTGATGGATAACGCCGGTTGGGCTCGCGGTAATCACTTCTTCAGATTCGGTGGCAACTATCGTCTCGTTAAGATCGATCCATATAATGCTGCCGGAACAATCCCGCTCGCCACCATCGGTTTCAATGACGTCGGGACGCTAAACCCGCTGCGCACGAATCTTTTCCCGGGCGGCATTTCGACAACCGACTTCAACAATGCAACAAGCATTCTGGCCTCACTCGCTGGTCCTATTTCCAGCGTTGCGGAGACATTCAATGCGGCGAATAAAGACTCCGGGTTGATCCGCGGTCAAATTAATCGACAGAGCTATGAGTACTGGAGTCTTGGGCCATACATCGGCGATACCTGGCGGGTAAGAAACAACCTGACGCTGAACCTCGGCCTGCGTTACGAGTTTGTGTCAGTGCCCGTCGAAAAGAATGCCCTGCTTCAATTGCCGGTTGGCGGTCTCAACTCAATCCTCGATCCGAATGCGACGCTCAACTCAATCCTCGATCCGAATGCGACGCTAGATGCCGCTTCCGGCGGTGGTAGACCACTCTACAACAACGACATGAACAACTTTGCTCCCAGTTTTAGTTTTGCCTGGGATCCCTTCAAAGATGGAAAGACATCGATTCGCGGTGGTTACGGCATTTCCTATGTGATTGATAACAACATCACGACGCTCGACAACGCTGCGTCAAGAGGTTTTTCCAATGCGAGCACACTCAGTGGAACTTCAGGAACTATTGGCGCCGGCATCCCAGTCGTACCCGTTCCGCCATTCCATTTACCACAAACGTCGCTGGAGAATTTCCGCCTCAACAACGCGTTTGCATTGTTCACCTACGATCCCAACCTGCGTGTACCTTACGTCCAGCAATGGAACGTTGGTGTGCAACACGAGTTTTTGAAAGACACCGTGTTCGAAGCTCGCTATGTTGGAAACCGTGGCACCAAGCTGACGCGCGCCATCGACGTCAACCAGCAGCGCATCTTTGCGAACGGATTCTTTCAGGACTTCCAACGCGCGCAGTTCAATTTCAATAACTGCGGCCAACGTGTAAATCCAACTGCCGCGCAGTGTGCAAACCGCCAACCTCTTCAGCTCTTGCCTTCGTTTGGTGCCCTTGCACTGAACCAGGCGACGTTTTTGACTGCTGTAAGACAGGGTGAAGCTGCTCGGGCACTCGACTTCTACATTTCTAACAAGAGTTTCTTCTTCAGCGGTTTTGGCGGAGAAGCGTTCGGATCAACGCAAACACTTACTCCGTACCTGCCAAATCCAAGCACGTACGTAGCAGACTACGTTGGCAACGGTGCTTACTCGAATTACAACGCACTGCAACTTGAAGTACGTCGTCGTTACAGCAATGGTTTTGACTTTCAGGCCAATTACACCTGGAGTAAGGCACTGACCGATTACGAAGGTTCTACGACTAACTTCCAGGGGCTGCTCGATCTAACTCTTGGCGATGAGGTTGAAAAGCGAAGAGCCAATAACGACCTGACGCATGTGTTCAAAGCAAACTCTGGCTATGAGCTTCCTTTCGGTCACGGTCAGCGTTGGATCAATAGTGGTTTCATGGGGACAGTGCTCGGTGGTATTAAGCTTACGGGCATCTTCAAAGCCCAGACCGGGCGCCCGCTCAGTTTCGTTTCGGCGAGAGGCACTCTCAACCGAACGGGTCGGTCGGCGCAGAACACGGTCGACACCGATCTGACGATCGATGAGCTGCAAAGTCATACCGGACTGTTCTTCGATCCGAAGACGGGTGCGCCATTGATGTTTGACCCCGACTTCATCGCGAACCGTCTGACGTTGTTGAGAAACCCGGCGGCAGGCACCGTGGGGAGTCTGCAGCTTACACCGGTGAGTGGACCGGGTTACTGGAACCTCGACATGGGCTTCATCAAGCGGACGCCGATAAATGAAAACGTGAACGTTGAATTCCGCATGGAGGTGTTCAATGTCTTCAACCACACAAACTTCTTTATCGGCAGTACGGCGCTGCCGCAGAATATTAATGCGGCAACGTTCGGCCAGATCACGGAGACATATGATCCGCGAATCTTCCAGTTTGCGTTGAAGCTGAATTTCTAACGCAGCCTAAATAGCTTGTGCGGCCCGGGGTTGATTCAACCCCGGGCTTTTTTTTGGAGTGCGGGGACTTGTCACCGCTTTGTTACCGCCGGACTCTTGAGATTGCAGTCCTCTTTAGAAAAGCGGTGACAAGTCTCCGCACTCCAAAATTAATCACTCCCGCCTTAAGCGCGCTATAATAGTGCTCCCCAAAGACGCCCTCCTCTACAGCACCATTCCAAGGAGTCATCATGTTTCACAGATTATTGGTTATTTCATTCCTCTGTCTCTGCTCACTGCTCTTAGTTACTACCGCTGCCACGGCGCAGATTGAGGGTCAGCCGTACCGGCTTAGCGACAAGGACGTTGAGAAAATAATTAAACGAATCGAGCAGCAATCAGATCGTTTCCGCTCGAGCCTCGACTCTGCACTGGACAAGAGTCGCTTCAATGGTACCAACCGGGAAGACGACATCAATTCATTCGTCAAGGACTTCTACCAGGAAACGAAGAAACTCCGTGACCACTTTGACAGTCACAAATCATCTTCACCTGACGTCGAGCTGGTACTTCAGCGAGCTGGACGAATCGACGATTTCACCCGCAGGTATCCTTCCTCGCCACGCGCTCAAGAAGACTGGTCAACGCTGAAGAGTTATCTGGACGAGTTGGCGGCAGCGTACAACGTGAGTTGGCGGTGGTCTGGTTATGAAGGCGCAGGCAACGCGACAGTTGTTGACTACCCCCGAGGCGCTGCGGTCGGCGTGCCTTATCGAGTGTCGGATCGCGAAGTGGAAAATGTAATACGCAAGATTGAGCAGCAGTCTGATCGATTCAGATCAGCACTTGATTCGTCCCTCGACAAGAGTCGATTAGATGGAACTCGAGAAGAAGACAACATCAACAAATTTGTTAAGGACTTTTACGAACAGACAAAGAACCTGCGTGAACGTTTTAACGATCACAAATCGAGTAGTGC
>QHXL01000413.1:7815-9175 GCA_003222935.1 Acidobacteriota bacterium | reverse complement strand
ACTCCTCGCGTTACGGTGAAGATCTCGGAAAACAGGATGCGTTGGGAAATTTAATTCGTGAACTCGCGCGTACCGACGGAATTGAATGGGTTCGCGTGATGTACACCTATCCAACGCACATCAGCGACAGTTTTCTCGACGCAATCGCGGCGGAACCAAAAGCTGTTAACTACCTGGACATGCCGCTGCAACACGCTTCCCAAAACGTCTTAAAACTGATGAAGCGGGGTGGCAACCGCAAGAGTCTCGAACGACTGATCGAGCGCGTAAGAGAACGTGTGCCCGGCATCGCAGTTCGTACCACTTTCATCACGGGCTTTCCCGGCGAGACTGAAGAAGACTTCCAGGAGTTGATGTCGTTTATTAAAAACGTCGAGTTCGATCGTGTCGGCGTGTTTACGTACTCGGATGAAGAAGGTACTCCTGCGTATGAGTTACCAAACAAGGTGCCACACAGGACAGCGGCGCGGCGTCGGACTGCACTGATGAAAGAGCAGAGCCGGATTTCCAAACGACGAAATCGCAAACGAATAGGCGAAGTGGTGCGGGTATTGTTTGAAGGAGAGTCGAAGGAAAGCGAATTATTGTGGCAAGGTCGGATGGAAACTCAGGCGCCGGATATCGACGGCTGTGTGCTAATCAATGATGTACCGGAGGAGTTACTGCCGGCCGAAGGTGATTTTGTTAACGTCGAGATCACGGAAGCGCATGAGTACGATCTGATCGGACGGATTGTCTTGGTCTAACGGATGTTTAGCCGCAGATTTCCGCAGATGAAAGCTAACCCTACTCTCCTTTTTCTTGATCGGCGTAGATCTGCGTGAAGCTGCGGCTAAGATCGATTAACACTTCACATGCCTCTCAAAGAATCCAGCGATGAACTCAATCCGCCCGTGAAGGTTTCGGAGACGATTCCTCACAAGCCGCAGACGAAGCGTGGCCCAGCGGACTATCTTGCCCTGGCTATTGCGACATTTGGCGTAGGGTTACTGCCACTCGCGCCGGGTACGTGGGGTTCGGCAGTTGGCGTTGGGATTTATCTCATCATTCGTTTGCTTGTTCTTGAAAAAGGCCACTTCCCTTTTCTGGCAGTCGAGTTAACAACGATTGTCGTCATTACCCTCGCCGGAATCTGGGCCGCATCTCAAACCGAACGGCTTTCCGGTCGAAAGGATCCCGGCAAAGTAGTTGTCGACGAAGTCGCGGGACAACTCATTGCCATGCTGCCAATAACTTTTGTCACGGCGTGGTCCTGGCAGACCATGGTCATTGTTTCGTTTATCCTTTTTCGCTTTTTCGACATTGTTAAGCCCTATCCTGCACGACGGCTGGAAGGATTACATGGGGGTCTCGGCATTAT
>QHXL01000413.1:7259-7709 GCA_003222935.1 Acidobacteriota bacterium | reverse complement strand
AGAAGACTCGTTCGGAAGTTCGGAAGACGAGAACGAAGGCGACGACCTTCGCAGTCCGGATGGCGCGCTGGATGAAGAAGACGAATTAGAAAAGGCTGATCCGATGTAGTTTGTTACTTACTTTCCTCTTTAGGTCTCCCCCTACCTATCCAACCTCGCTTCCAAAAGAAGAACAGCATCCCGGCCGCTACTACAATCATGATTACCCAGACTGTGTAGTACCCATACGTCGAATGTAACTCCGGCATATTCTCGAAGTTCATTCCGTAGACACCTGCAATAAACGTTAACGGCAGCATGATCGCCGAGAAGATTGTGAGTACCTTCATGATTTCGTTCATGCGATTCGATACGACCGAGAGATATGCGTCCAACGATCCGCTAATCAGATCGCGATAACTCTCAGCGAGATCCGTAACTCTTATTAAGTGATCATGGATGTCTCGAAAG
>QHXL01000413.1:6157-7137 GCA_003222935.1 Acidobacteriota bacterium | reverse complement strand
CAAGGATTTCTTCAAGAATTTCCTTGTTAGGGCGATTCAGCGAAAAAATGTTGTCCTCAAGGGAGTTGATGCGTTCATCAAAGTCGTCCATCACGGGCAGATACTCATCGACGATGTTGTCAATAATGTGGTGCAGAACAAATGCTGCTCCCTTTTGACAAGCTACTGGACTCACCTGCACAGACTTCTTGACCTTGTCGATGCTCGAGAAGTTCTCGTGATGATACGAAACAACGTAGTTCCTACCGAGGTAGCCATCGAGTTCGACGGTGTTGAAGCGATCCGGACTCGCATCAGTGCGAAGAGCATGGACGATGAAGTAGATATAATCAGGAAACTCCTCAACCTTTGGATGATGCCGGTTCAAACGACAGTCTTCTACCGTTAGCGGATGGAACTTGAAGACATCCAACAGCACATGATCGTCCACGTCAGTCGGCCCTTCAAAATCTACCCAACTGGGATGAGTTCCACGGAGTGCTCAAGTTCGACTGTGTTACTACCGTTGCGGTAGATAAAAATGTCCATTTGTGATCCTCTGGGAGAAGCTCGCTCGACCTGTTATTGGCAGACTGTTACCATACCGGACTTTTACTGGCAAGACATCTCTTCAGAAGAGGTCTTGTCTCACAGAAAAGTAGAGATAAACATGAAGATATTTGTCGCAGACGATGTAAGTGAAAGTGGTCTACAACCTTTACGCGAAGCAGCATTTAATGTTGAAAAGCGTACCGGTCTATCCAGGGAAGAATTGGCCGGTGCCCTAAAAGATTGCGAAGGTTTGATTGTTCGCAGCGAAACCAAAGTTACTGCCGACCTCCTGGATTCCGCAACGAGTTTACGTGTAATCGGGCGTGCCGGCGTAGGCGTCGATAATATTGATGTCGCAGCGGCGACGATGCGCGGAATGGTCGTGATGAATGCCCCGGACGGCAACACGATCACAACAGCCGAACATACAATTGCCCTATTAATTTCAC
>QHXL01000413.1:2516-6081 GCA_003222935.1 Acidobacteriota bacterium | reverse complement strand
CTCGGGCGAATAGGTCGTGTGGTAGCTTCACGCGCTCGAGCGATGGGCATGGTTATCGTTGCCTATGATCCATTTATTGCGCAGGAACAGGCACGCGATCTCGAGATCGAGTTGGCCCCCCTCGACGATGTCTATGCAAGAGCTGATTTTCTTACAGTGCATACCCCACTTACGGCCGATACTAAGGGACTGATCGACCGGGATGTAATCGCTAAAATGAAACCGGGCGCGCGCATCATCAACTGTGCGCGTGGTGGTTTGGTCGACGAGACCGCACTGTTTGAAGCGATCACAAATGGCTCGATTGCAGGCGCGGCGCTTGACGTCTTTAGTCAGGAACCGCCACCGGCCGATCATCCTTTGTTGGGTTTGGACCAGGTGATCGTCACTCCCCACCTGGGAGCTTCGACCACTGAAGCGCAGGAAGGTGTCGCATTCACCGTCGCTGAACAGATGCGCGACTACTTGTTAACTGGAGCTTTGCGCGGTGCTGTTAATGTGCCAATGGTCGGCTTGAAAGAGCTGAATCTCATGCAGCCATACGTCGGGCTGGCCGAGAAGCTGGGAAGGTTTCAGGCCCAACTCGTCGACAAACCGGTAAGCGAAGTAAGAATTGAGTTTGCCGGCGAAATCGTAGACATCGACGCCGCCCCGGTAACCCGGGCTTTCCTGAGCGGTCTATTGCGTGATGTCAGTGCAAGAGTGAATGTGGTGAATGCTTTTCTGATCGCCGACGAACGCGGCATCAAGGTTACGACCACCTACGTTCGCGCGACGGGTGACACTACTCCTGCAATTCATACTGAAATTCTAGCTGGTGGTTCACGCCAGAGTTTAGCAGGCACATTGTTTGGTTACGGCGGCGAGACTCGCGAAGGGCGCATTACCGAGATAGATGGTTTTCACCTGGAAGCGACTCCACAAGGTCACATGCTGGTCATGCGCAACCGCGACGTTCCCGGCGTAATTGGGAGAGTCGGCACAATCCTCGGTGAAGGCGATGTAAACATCAGTCGCTTCCACCTGGGCCGTCGCGAACGCGGCGGCGAAGCAATGGCGGTCATTGAAGTTGATGCCCCGCTGAGCAAAGAAACTCTCGCCTCCTTACGATCATTGGAACAAGTGACGTCAGCACAACCGATCGAACTGTAAAAAGACAGTAGCAGTAGGCAGTAGGCAGCAGCAGGAGGCAGGAAAAGCCCCTGCTGCATACTGCTCCTGCCACTGCCCTGCCTACTGCTCCTGCTTCCTGCCTTCTTTTCTGGAACCCTTTCCTCATTACCTCTTTTTCTTAAAGGAACAATAAAGCTTCTCTACAGCCAACTGAAATTGCCCTTCATAAGCGAAGTAGAGTTCCTGGGTTGTGAAAACCATGAGCGCATCAATGCTGCACATGATCTTCATTTGACCTTTTCCACCTGTGCCACAATTTTAGGGGGTTACTGTATGAAAGCATTCACGATGCTGCCGAAACTCTTAGTGCTGGCAATCGCTGCCGCCGGTTTCTTGACAATAGGACCTGGTGCGGTCCAGGCCGATGAGGTTTACATCGCAGGATCTACTCTTGGTTGTTTCGGAGCCGGCTGCACACCAGGCAGTTCCGCCACCATACCTGGTCTCACTTACTCCAACTCAACTTTTTCCGGCACGACGGCAGGCGGATTCCGCGCTCTGGGCGGCAACCCGAACCCCGGATCTAACTTCAACAACCTGGGATCCTTTTCGTTGTCGACTGCTCCAAACACCTTTAACCTTCAACAGTTCACCCTTCTTGTGACATTCACAGCTCCACAAGGTTTGACAGGTTCGAATCAAGCTACGTACAGCGCGGTATTGTTCGGGACAGTGGTCAACGATAATCAGGGTGGAGTATCACTTCTCTTCAATGGCCCCCAGCAAACTTTTACCTTCAACGATACAAACTGCGAGCCCGATCCTACCGGTGGTGTTCTAGGACAAAAGACAACCTGCGGATCTGGCAGCTTCAGCTTTTCAGTGAACACCGTGGCCATTGATCCAGGTCAGACTGCCTCGCTCACCGGTCAGATTTTCAACGCCCAACAGCAACAGACCGAAGTACCCGAGCCGGCTTCAATGCTGCTACTCGGAACGGGATTGACTGGTCTTGCTGGCGCCGTGCGACGACGAAGAAAGAATCGCGCCTAGTCATTGGACGGTAATCGTATCGGCAACCACGTGAATCGTTGGTCGAAGGGCGGCACTCGCGTGCCGCCCTTCTTTATTGGCCCACTAACAATTTGAGTTTCCCGAACAAATTTTGAGTTTTCCTTTCCCCTTGCCACACGCAGAACTAAGCTGCACAATCCCGCACATCTCAATCGGGAGTTATTGTGGCGAGCGCATCGATCAACCCTCAATCCTCTGAATTTTTCCCTCATGCCGCCAGTGCTCCCCAGACTGTCGGAGTCGGAAGGCTCAGAATAGACTCCATCGATCTCTTGCGTGGGATCGTTATGGTTGTGATGATGCTGGACCACACCCGAGACTTTATCCACAACGCAGCCTTGCAGTTCGATCCGGTTGACCCAACCGTAACTAATCCGGCGTTGTTCTTTACTCGGTGGATCACGCATTTTTGTGCGCCAACTTTTGTTTTCCTCGCCGGTACCAGCATTTATCTCCAATCCGCTCGCGGCAAAAGCAAGGGGTCGCTATCACGTTTCCTACTCACTCGAGGTTTGTGGCTAATTTTCCTCGAGTTTACTTTGGTACGTGTTGGCGCCTTCTTCAATTTCGACCTTCGGTTCTTGCTCATGATGCAGGTGATCTGGGTGATCGGCGCGTCGATGATGTTGATGGCTTGCCTGATTCACCTGCCGCTGTGGGCAATCGCTATTTTTGGTTTCACGCTAATCTTCTTTCATAACGCCCTCGACGGAATCCAGGTGCCTTTTTGGCAAGGTCCGGGCTCCCCTGTGCCAGGATACGGAGTGAAGCTTTGGATGGTTCTTCATCAACCGGGCGTATTTCCAATCGCCGGCTTCCCGAGTCCGATCGTCTTAGTCATTTATCCATTGATCCCCTGGGTTGGCGTCATGGCAATCGGATATGTTTTTGGAGCGATCTATCGACAGTCGGTGGCTCAACGCAAACGAAAGTTAATCATCATCGGACTGGTCGCAACCGGACTGTTTATTGGGCTACGGCTAATTAATGTCTACGGCGACCCTAATAGCTGGTCGGTTCAAACTCGCGGACCTGTCTACACATTATTGTCGTTCTTCAACACTACTAAGTATCCACCTTCACTGCTTTATCTGCTGATGACACTTGGACCGGCAATACTTGCACTTGCATGGTTTGAGTCGTACAACTCGACCAAACCTCATCTCTGGCAGAAGTTCTTCATAACTTTCGGACGCGTTCCACTCTTCTTCTATCTACTGCAATGGCCCACGGCCCATTCGATCTCGCTCGGACTTCATTTTGCTTTTGGCAAACCAACCTCGTGGCTGTTTAAGACGCCAATGGATTGGAACAACGTACCTCGGAACATTGGTTTCAATCTCGTGGTCGTCTACGTGTCCTGGATTGCCGGCGTGGT
>QHXL01000413.1:0-2450 GCA_003222935.1 Acidobacteriota bacterium | reverse complement strand
AAACTTGAGTTCAGTTAATACATTTCGAATCCATTAATGCGTTCTCTACCAGCCCACAGGAGTTCAGTATCAACGTCAACGAAAACGCTCGGCCAAAAAAGAGTCGTATTACGAAGACTGTTCCTGTTCATTATTAGCTTCGCCATTGCCCTCTTCATGGCCGAGATTGGTCTTCGCCTCGCCGGCTTTACTTATTTCAATCCGTACATCGTGGATCGTGATCTGGGTTTCACTCTTAGACCAAATGCTGAGGGTTGGTGGACGAAAGAGGGCCGGGCCTACATCAAGATCAATAGCAATGGTCTCAGAGACGTCGAACACTCCTTCACAAAACCTGACAATACAATCAGGATTGCTGTGCTCGGAGATTCCTTTGCCGAAGCATTGCAGGTTTCACTCGAAAAAACGTTTTGGTCTGTTATGCAGCGACAACTTCAACAATCTCTGCTTGCTCGCGGTAACAATGTTGAGGTTCTCAACTTTGGAGTGTCAGGTTTCTCAACCGCCCGGGAGTTGATCATGTTGCGAAAGCGAGTCTGGCAATACAACCCTGATGTTGTAGTCCTGCTCGTTACTCCCGGCAACGACATAAAAGATAATTCATCGGTGCTAACTGGTTACGAAGAGGGATTACCTTATTTCGTTTACCAAAACGGGGCGTTAAAGCTCGATGATTCCCTGCTCAGCGCCCGATCCGATAGTTACATATTTCGACTGCAGGAATCGTTTCCCGGAAAAGCATGGGACTGGATCCGCTCTCGTTCTCGCGTGCTGGGTTTGCTCTACACGGTCCGGGAGTCTTACGCCGGGAATTCGAAAGCAAGACGAAGCGAACGCGCAGCCGACGAACGAGGTATTGACGGCAACATATTCCGCAGTCCTGTAAATGCTGATTGGACTGACGCCTGGCTGGTAACTGAGAAACTGATTGTGCAGATGCGCGATGAGGTGAAACAAAGAGGCGCTACATTTCTGGTGGCAACGGCCAGCAACGGAATACAGGTAGAGCCGGACGAAAACGTGCGAGCTGAATATATGAAAAGCTTAGGTGTGACTACGCTCTTCTATCCCGAACTGCGCATCAAGGAACTTGGAGAGCGCGAAAACTTCGATGTGCTAAATCTGGCGCCGCCGTTTCTCGATTTCGCTGTGCGCAATCAGATTTTCCTTCACGGGTTTGGTGAGAGGAAGGGCAAAGGTCATTGGAACGAGGCGGGACATCAGTTAGCGGGAGAATTGCTGGCGGAAAGATTGTTAGAAAAACTATCCGAGAGATAGCCCGTAGCCAATTTTCAGGTTGGGAAGGTGGATCCTGTCCCCGCCGTATCGCTTGCTCTCGAAGGGTTTGTTTAATAAATCTCAAGCGGGGACAGGGTCCACTTCCCAACCTGAAAATATTCTAAAGTTCATTCACAGCTCTGAGTCTTAATTTTACTGAGCCTCTAAGACATATCGGACCACTGTTGCCCCTAGCCCAACGCATCCTTGAAAGTCCGTTTTACTTTCCCCAACGTCCGCCGCCATACAGGAATAGTTTCGCGCGGCCAAACATCAACCGAACTTGATAGATGCACTTGAACGTAATTGCGCGGGGATCGTTGCGACACGATCTTCGACACCGAATGATAGGAGCGAGTCGTACACGGAAACGCAATCATTCGATTGTGCTGCGGTGTCACTTTCACCGGGGCCGGATCCTTCTTTGTCGAATAGAGAAACAATTCGCCTCCCACCATCTGGTTCTCAGTTTGATCGCAAAAGTAAATCAACATCGACACCAGCCGTCGTGCATGATCCAGATGAATCGGACGATCATAGCCAAGTTGTCCCTGGTGAATGTCCATTCTTACCCACAGTTCGTCTGGTTCATGCTCAACTTTGCGGAGCGTCCCGCGCTCCTTGTCGAGCCGATCTTCGCAATAAGGAACATACCGAGCACCGGACATCTCAATTCGACATCCATCTCGTTTCCAAACTTCCAGAAACTGCTGGCGACACCACTCGACAAACTTCTGGCTGTGAAAAGTATCAAATAGACTCTTCCACTCCGGTTGAGAATGCAGAAGCTGCTCGTACCCGTCGTCACCCCAGTAGAGTGAATAGCCTGTAGGTCCTACTTTGGGAGGACAGGTCGGAAATGATTTACACAATTGCGCATACTTTCCGGGCGCAATGAAGTTATTGATCTGAACATGTGGAAACGGCGATTCCGTTAACGGGCGTGGTGATAGATCGCAACTAGCTTCCTGTGCGAACTCAATCGCGGGTTTCATATGTTATCCGGTCCCTGAATGAGACTTGTGTTCCAGCTGCCTGCCACGTCAGCAGGATCCACGACACTCATTTCCCCTGGCTGTTCCTGCGTTATCACCGATTCGTACAATGACTGATACTGCTCCACGATACTTTCAAGGGTGAAGAGTTCCAGCACTCGAGTTCTCGCATTGACG
>QHXL01000023.1:2928-16154 GCA_003222935.1 Acidobacteriota bacterium | reverse complement strand
CATTAATGCTTTTATGGACAACAAGGATGAAGCGCTGAAAGCCTTCGAAGCTGCGATCAAGATTGGAGAGGTACCAGGCGGAGCATATCAACAAGCGTTGGAAGGGAAGCGCCGCCTGACGCAACCTTAAGAGGCTCTCGCAAAATAGTACAAGTTAGGAGGGCGGTTTACCCCCGCTGGCCTCTGACTAAGAGCTACATCAGAGTCCTTTTAGCCAAGGCCAGCGGGGGTAAACCGCCCTTCCTAACTTGTACTATTGAAGTTTACTTCAGAGCTTTTGCAGCGTTAATTCGACCGCCTGTAGTAGTCTTTCCTTTAAGTGAATCCAGCGGATCGACTGAAGCCAGTACTCGTTTTTTTAGGTCGTCGACTGTAATCTTGGGATTGTTTGCGGCTATCAACGCTGCCACGCCTGCAACCACGGGAGTTGCCATCGACGTTCCCGATTTCTCTTCGTATTCATCACCGAGCCAGGTACTCAGAATGTCTACTCCCGGCGCGGCAATCGCTACACTCTTAACTCCATAATTCGAGAATGATGCAAGGCTGTCATTTCGATCGAGGGCCGCGACGCTGATCACATTCGGCACGTTGTAACTCGACGGATAATGTGGCGTGCGATCGTTGTTCGTTGTTGCATTACCGCTCGCCGCCACGAAGAGGATGTCTGCTTCGTACGCTTTGCGGATCACGTCTTCGAGTGCTCGCGATTTTTGAGTTGAACCCCAGCTCGCGCTAATCACCCTCACGTTCACGCCGGCCTTCTTGCGATCGATTACATAGTTAATTGCCTCTATCGCATCCTTGGTCGTTCCGTAACCGCCGGCATTCATGAACTTGAGTGGCATCAGCCGAACTTTCCAGTTCACACCTGTGATGCCAATATCGTTTCCGCCTTCCGCCCCGATGATTCCTGCGCAATGGGTGCCATGTCCGTTGTCGTCCATCGGATCGGCGGCGTTCTCGAGTGCGTTATATCCGTGCTCGTCTTGTATTGTTCCCAGGTCACGATCCTGATACGGCCTCACACTGGCTGGTCTAACCCAAATGTTTCCGGCGAGGTCGCTATGTGTGTAATCGACGCCACTATCCAAAACGGCGACCACAACGTTTTCGCTGCCAGTTGTAACGGCCCACGCCAGAGTTGCGCTGATGTCTGCGCCTTTTGTGCCGCCACGGCTTCCATCATTGGCAAGTGCCCATTGTTCGGTGAAGCGAGGATCGCTCGGCAGGATTGGTGTGCCCGCTGCGCCGGCAGCGTAGTCGTCCAAACCGATGTCGAAGACTGCTTCCGCATATTCGACTTCAGGTAGACCACGATATTGAGCTGCGACTGTTTCCGCACTTTGATCGTCGAGATCATCAATAGCGTCCAGACCCGGCACGGCCTCGATTTCGTCTTCAACGCGATCATGCAATCCGATCGCTATGTCTTTAATCCGCTCTTCGCTCACACCGGTTTTGAACTTCACGAGTATCTCGGGTGGGCTGAAGTCGCGTGTCTCGTAGGGGGCCGCTTCGATACTGTTGATCGCTTCGTGTCGTTTTTCCGATTGGATGATCCGCGCACGCATCTTCCATTGCTTTTGCCAATTGCGAAGCTGACCGGCAAAGGCGGCGACGAGAACGATTACGAGTGCGAGAGCAATGTGCGGAAGAAAGTTATTGCGGTTCATAAAACTTACCTCTTGTAGGGCAACAACCTCAAATGCGTCGGGTGCTTTGTACTTTGAGCTTTGTCTCTTTGTCCACGACTGAGTGCTCTTTAACCAAGCACCAAGCACAAAGTGCGACGCTCAAATTTTGAAATTCTTTCCCTTGAACTTGAAGAGCCTCAATTGGTTTTTGTCGGCGCGATATTCGTAACTCTTCATCTCGCCGGCTGCGGCCGCACCGAGCGCCATATCCGGAAAGTCGGTATCAGAAACGGAGTCGGCGATCTGGCTGTCGTCCAGACCGAGCCGACTTGCCAGATCCTTTTTGGCTTTAGCCGTCGCTTCTTCTTTTGTCATTAGAGACTGATAGGTTCCTTTGCTGAATTCTATTGTGTCAAACGACTCGCCCCGGTTCATTGTTCCGGTTAGTTAGATGCCTATTTTGAGCTTCAATTATGTGTGGGTCAACAGATCCCAGTGGTAGCAAACGACCTTGAGCTAAGGCTGCGCATAAAGAGCCGAAAATAACACCCGAGGGCAGCAGGTGGATACCTCAGATCCTTTCTACGAAAACGCTTAAGTATTCCCACTCTGAAATCCCTCTTCGTGCGATCATCTCAGATCGCCAAGCGCATTTTGCAGGAGCACACAAACGGCTATGGCTGCTGTTTCAGCACGCATAATACGACCGCCTAAGGTGACGATCTTCCAGCCTGCCTCGCGTGCTGATGTGATTTCCTGGTCTGACCATCCACCTTCCGACCCGACCAGTACACGGACGGCAGTGGCGCCCACATTTGTCCCCAGCTCGGTACCTTCACGTTCCGAAAACATGAGACGCAGGCCTGGGCCGGATTGGATAAACGAATCGAACGTCACGGGCATCTCGATCTCAGGTACGACAGCTCGACCAGACTGTTTCGCAGCTTCCAGCGCGATCCGGCGCCAACGAGTAACCCGCTTCACTGCGTCCGAAGCGTCGCGTAGATGAATATCAGCATGACGCGTCGTCACCGGAGTAATCGCAGTCGCCCCGAGTTCGGTTGCCTTTTGGACCACGAGGTCAAACTTCTCACCTTTCAGCAGCGCGACCCCAAGGGTCAAAGCCAGCTGTGATTCAGGCTTAAAAGCTTCTACTTCGACACAATTCTCGAGCGACACTTCGTCGCGTCTCATGCCGCCAACGGTACATCGAAATTCCTTACCGGTTCCGTCGAAAACGTTGACCGTGTCTCCTGCCTTCAGTCGCAGTACTTCGCGCAGATGACGAGCCTCATCACCCTGAAGGATTGCGTTGTCTGAATTGAACGCGCCAGGTGGCGCAAAGAACCTTCGTCGCGACATGAGAATCACACCACGCAGCAGACCCACTCACCGTCTTGCATTACTTCAAAGTCGCTGACGCCATGTTGTTGAAGCGTATGAGTAACTGACTCGAGTTGTGTTTCGAGGATTCCTGAAAGTATCAACTTGCCGCAAGTTAAGTTTAGTAACGTTTCCATCAGCGGTACGATTACATCCGCTGTGAGGTTCGCGCAGACCAGATCGGCAGATGGGGTTGAATCGTCAACTGTGCCGACGCTAAATTCAATTCGATCGCGAACGCCGTTGGCGGTCGCATTCTCTTGCGCAATCGAGACAGCTTCCTGATCTATGTCACAAGCCTGCAGGTGCGACTCCGGGTGAAGTTTGGCGGCTGCGATTGCCAGTATTCCAGTCCCCGTTCCGACATCCAAAAAACTACCACCGCGAAAGTGTTTCTCGATTGCCTCCAAACAGAGACGCGTGGTTTCGTGCGTGCCTGTGCCGAAAGCCATTCCCGGCTCGATACGAATTACTATCTGATCGGGAACATCGTTCAATTCGCTCCACGGAGGCGCAACGACAAAACGTCCGACTACCACTGGCTGCCAATTTCTTTTCCACTCTTCGAGCCAATCTCGCTGTGGAACCTCTTCGGCGTTTATTTCTCGGACGGACGAGGACGGTAGTTCATAGATGCGCAACGCTTCCAGCAACTCAGCTCGTATCAACTCTCGGTCTGGAACTGTTTCGAAATAGCCTACGATACGAACTATCCCGTCGCGCGGGTCATCCGTCACGGTGCCCATCGCGCCGGCTTCCATCAACGCATACTCAACCGCCTCGCGAGCTGAAGGCTCGAGATCAACATTCAATGCGTGCCAGCGGATTTCTTTTGCAGCAGTCTTCACGCTATTGCTTCAGACGGATAAGTTTTCATTAGGGCTGAAACTTCTCGGGGCGGGAGTGTGGATTCAACTACGACAAGCCCATATCGTCAAGTAGTGACTCTTTGTTTCGCCAGTCTGCTTCTACTTTGACGAACAACTCCAGATAGACTTTATGGCCCAACAAGTTTTCGATGTCATGGCGAGCGAGACTGCCAATCTCTTTCAAAAGACTGGCGCCTTTTCCGATAACGATCTTCTTTTGCGATGCGCGTTCGACGACAATAACGCAATTGATACGAGTGAAGTCGTCGCGAACTTCTTCAAAACGTTCCGTGGCGACGGCCGTAACGTACGGTATCTCGTCGCCAGTAGCCTGGAGCAGTTTTTCACGCACAATCTCAGAACAAAGAACGCGCAACGACTGATCGGTCAATTCGTCTTCCGAAAAAATCGCTTCCGCTTCCGGGAGATGTCGCAAACAACTTTCGAGCAGAACATCGGTCATCTCGTTCTTAAGAGCGGAGATTGGAACGATCTCTTTCCACTCGTATTCATCTCGATACCACTCGATAAGTGGAAGCAGTGCCGATTTGTCTTCGAGCATATCGATCTTGTTGAGAAGAAGCAGTGACGGTTTCTCGGCACGTTTGATGAGGTCGAGCACAAATCGATCGCCCTTACCCGTCGAGGAGGCAGCGTCGCGAATCAGGCAAACCAGATCCACGCCCAGAAGCGCATCCTGAACCGAGGCTATCATGCGTCGATTAAGTGCATAGCCGGGTTGATGCACGCCGGGAGTGTCTACTAAAACAATCTGTCCTTCGGGTTTAGTGATTACGCCCTGGATTTTGAATCGGGTCGTTTGAGGTTTGTCGGAAACGGCGGCAATTTTCTGTCCGACAAGTCGATTCAGCAAGGTCGACTTGCCGGCGTTAGGACGACCGACAAGTGCGACAAGACCGCTATGGAATGATTGTGACAAAGTAATCTTTCAATGTCCGAGCCCTGATGTCCGACGAACTTTAGTTTGTCGTAGACCTGGTTTAGCGAATGATCGACAAACTAAAGTTCGTCGGACATAGGGCTCGGACATTCCGTTATTTCTTCTCTGCAAAAATCTGGACCAGGTGGACCAGCATGTCGGTTGACTTTTCAAGTCCACGCCGCGAATTGAATTCCAACTTACCGTGAAAGTTTTCGCCGCCGGTAAAAAGGTTTGGCGTTGGCAGACCTTCAAAGGTAAGCCGGGCGCCATCGGTGCCACCCCGAATCGGTTTCATGTAGGCCTTTATTCCGGCGCGCTTCGAAGCTTCAATCGCATTATCCGTCAATTCAGGAAAGTCTTTCAGCACTTCCTTCATGTTCTTATAGTTTTCCTGCACGTCGATAGCAATCTTCACCTCAGGAAACTTTGCTTGAGTTTGTCCCACCAGGTCGCGAAGTAGCTTCTCTTTTGCGTTCAGGCCGCTTAGATCAAAGTCCCGTAGCAGCAGCTTCACAGTAGACTTTTCGACGTCCAGTACACCGGTGTACGGATGAACAAAGCCCACTCGACCTTCAGTTGTCTCCGGGAGCATGTCTTGAGGAACCCGACCTAGGTAGTCGGCGATCGCAAACATTGCGTTGACCATAATTCCCTTGGCGGTTCCAGGATGTGTGCTTTTCCCCTGGAATGTAACGGTTGCGGTTTTGGCGCTCCACGTCTCATTGCTGATCTCACCAAGCGTACCACCGTCAACCGTATAAGCCACCTTAGCTCCAAAAGCCTTTACATCAAACTTCTCGATTCCACCCCCGACTTCTTCATCAGGCGTAAAAGCTATGGCGAGTGTGCCGTGTTTTATCTGCGGATTCTGACGAAGTATGTCGATCATCGTCAGAATCTCAGCGATCCCCGATTTATCATCCGAGCCGAGGAGCGTCGTGCCGTCGGCCGTGATGATGTCGTCGCCGACCATATCTTTCAAAATGGGGTTCTTTTCGACGCTGATTACTTGAGTGCGATCTTTTGGCAGCACGATGTCGCCACCCTGGTAGTTTTTATGAACGATGGCGTTGACGTTTTCTCCAGAGACGGCCGGCGAAGTGTCCATGTGGGCAATCAACCCAACTACTGGAACTTTCGAATTGTCTGCCAGATTGCCGGGAATCGTACCGTACACAATGCCAAACTCACTTACGCGTACTCCCTGAGCTCCGAGCGTCGTTAACTCTTTCGCGAGCAGGTTGGCGAGGTTGAGCTGTTTGCGTGTACTGGGAACAGTATTTTGATCTTCGGCCGACTGGGTGTCGATCTTCACGTAGCGAAGAAAGCGATCGAAAACCGGTTCGGTGGGCGGCTTGAGTTGTGTTTGGGCCTGGACCCCGATGACGGCGGTCAAACACAAGACAAAGGTTAACAATGATTTCATCCTTAAACTTACCTTTCAGCGGGACTGAGTTTTGGGAGAGAAGTATGATCAGCTAAATCGATGCCTAAAAGCAAAACCGCGCTGCCTGTAGGGGTGGCACTCTGTGGCCACCCATTCTTAAATTATGAGAATCAGAGAAAACAGGGATGACCACGGAGCGTCACCCCTACAAAGTTACAGCGCAAATTTCACACCGTCTTACGCCATTCATCACATTCTCTAGTGAGGCTGTCGAGCGTCGCCTGGAGTTCGTTGCGCTTCGTATTCAGTAATTCTTCATTTGCATCCGCAGGCACATAAATGGGTGGAGCGACATACACGCGCGCCTTTGTGAATGGCTTGGGAATCTGAAACTTATCCCAACTTGAAATGGTCCAATAACTACCGAGTGCCATCGTTACCGGCATGATCGGATGTCCAGTTTTCTTAGCTAAAAGTACGGCTCCCATCTTCGCAACATACCGTGGTCCTTTTGGACCATCAATTGTGAATGCCGTCGTGCAGCCTGCGCGCATTAACCGGGCCATTTCAATGATCGCGCCGACTCCGCCGCGCGTACTCGAACCTCGCACAGCTCCATAACCGAAGCGTTGAATGAACCGCGCGATGTACTCGCCGTCGAAACTGCGAGATGTCATAACTACGATCCGCCGTTTTCGCCACCAATAGGTCGTCAGGAATATGCGGTCGTGCCAGAAGACGTAGATTGGGAGTCCACCGTTAGCTTCGGCCTTGTCATGGTTCTCCCATCCGACAACCTCAAAACGGGCCGTCAGTCCGATGAGATTTATCAGGAAGTAAAAGACCAGATCAGCCAGCCGGATCTTTAATCGATCTGTGAACGGGTAATCCGAAAGGTCCGCAAAGTGATAGGCCCGATTCACACGTTGCTGAATCGATTTATCTTTGCTGAATTCGCCTTCGATTGAAGCCTGCATGACGCGAGTGGAGTATAGCTGAAAGAAATATCTCTAGCTCAGCACAGGAGGGTCAATAAATACCTGGTTCACCCGGTGGACGGGTTTTCCATCGTCGATGTATCCACAACCACTGATCAGGGAACCGTCGGATAGTGTTTTCCATGACGAGGGAAAGCTGACTCGTTAACTGGTGAATGTCGGCTTCTTCGTCACCTGTTGGCGAGGGCTGAAGAGCAGGAGAAAGGAGTAGCGTGAACTTTTTCTTCTCCTCGTTCCAGGGGGCAAAGATGGGCACTATAGGCGTTTGATTGCGCAACGCGAGTTTCGCGACCATGAAGTTTGTTGAAGCTGGAACTCCGAAGAAATCGACAAAGATGGCTTCCTCATCGAGCGTGTTGAGATCAATCAACAAGCCGAGGGCTTCCCCTGACCTTAGTATTTTCACCATACCGCGCGCAGCAGCTAGTTTGCCGATTGTTTTATTCCCAAATCGTCTGCGACCACGATCAACCAGTTCCTCAACTCTCGGATTATCCAATCGACGAACAAGAAAACTCAGCGGGTGTCCAACCAGGGAAAGCCCGAAACTGGTGAGTTCCCAGGCGCCCAGATGACCGGTGAACAAAATAACACCTCGTCCCTCCGCCTTCGCTTTCTCCAGGTTTTCCAGACCGTTTACGTCAAAATTACTGCGAAGTAAGGAAGGCGAACCCGTCAGGAACTTACTAAAGATTCCAAGTTCTCTTCCCAAACTTCGGAAGCAACCGACGAGTAATGCTTCTCGCTCCTCGACGGTCTTTTCGGGAAAGGCGAGTTCAAGATTTCGTTGGCCGGTTCGACGTAAATGGCCCGCAACGACATAAGCAAGCCGGCCAATTCCTCGACCAAGCGCCATTGAGAACGATAGTGGCAATCGACTTAGGACAGCGAGAATCACACGTGCCGCGACGTATTCAA
Organism: Acidobacteriota bacterium; assembly: GCA_003222935.1. Taxonomy (GTDB): domain Bacteria; phylum Acidobacteriota; class Blastocatellia; order Pyrinomonadales; family Pyrinomonadaceae; genus PSRF01. Next base: position 8,019 of record QHXL01000023.1, on the reverse strand, counting down.
TTGTTGTTTGAAGCTTTCCGTGCTTTGCCATGTGGAAGGGACAACGGATTCGTAGTTTAGGAGTTTGTCGCGGGACGTGACAAGCGAGCATAATATCCGCCTGTCGCGCTTAACCACCTTTCTGATATATTTCGCGAACGCGCTGCGTCAGAATTTCGTACAGTGTATTGCCAAGGCGCCTCTCGTGCGGCATTGATTTCTCCTCGACAACTCGGCTGGATAGGAGCTGGATGGAAAAACGCCGGATTCTCATCGTCGATAATAACGATGAGTTGCGTGCTCTCCTCGAACAAAGTCTCGGAAAGCTTGGTCATGACGTAGTTGTGACCGGTGAGCGCGAGAAGGCACTCGCTCGTAATGATCTCGACGAGTTTGACCTTGTCATCAGCGACTTGAGTGAAGCTGAGATCAATGGAACACCAATCGGTGATCTACAGCGCAAGCATCTCGTAACTCCAGTAACCCCCAAAGCGAGCGACGCCGCAATCATCAAAGCTTTCAAATTAGGCGCAGCAAATTATCTCCGACTCCCTTACAACGCTGAAGAGCTTAAGCAAATTATCGAGCAGACGCTCTCTTACAAACTCCGTTACGTTGACGACCCTACGGTTCTTCAAAACGTCCACGAAAAGATCGAGTTTGAGCTTCCCAGTGACTTAGCCTTGATGGATGGAGTGCTCGAGTACTTACAGGAACGGGTCTCAAAACTCGGACTAATTAAGCCTGAGCGCTCTAATCTGTTTATCGCCCTGGATGAAGCGTTTGTGAATGCCGTCAAACACGGAAACAAGAGCAATCCAAACAAACTGCTAAGAATCACCGCAGAACTTTCACCGAACGAAGCTTGTTTTACTGTTGAAGATGAGGGCGAAGGCTTCGATGTAGGGAACATCCCGGATCCTTGCGACCCCGCGAATCTATTTCGCACCTCGGGCCGGGGAGTACTCCTCATTTACAACATCATGGACGAAGTTGAGTACAATGCGCAGGGTAATCGCGTGAAAATGGTCAAGAGACCCGACGCAACGGTTGAAGCTCAATTAGTTGATCCAAACACTCCTGAAGACAAACACGTCTGACAATCGCGAAGACACACCAACCAGAGTCACGACTGGCTCGGATTCGACTCGTTTAACTCTCCGTAAATTCTGGTCAAGCTGGAAATGGTGGCTGTCACCGGCACTGATTGGACTGATTCTCGTCCTGGTTTTTGTTGACCCGTTTATCGGCGACTGGGATGGCATGGACTACACCATGCTATCGCTTGCCGGCTATCCCTCATCGATGGCGCTCGGTCGTAACCTTTTTATCTTCGGCAACCACACCTTATTCGTCATCGCCAAAACGCTTTTCAATCTCCAACCCGAGCATGCTTATTTACTGTTTAAGTACGCGGTGGTTGCGCAAGCGCCATTCGCCGTGATCGCTTGTTGGGCTCTGGCGTATGAGGTGAGTGAGTCGTTGTACACGGCGACCCTGAGTTCGCTTCTAATTGTTTGCTCACCAGTATTTGTTTTGTACGGCGGACAAGTGATGACCGATGTTCCGTCTGTGCTGCTGCTTGCAATCTCTCTTTTGTTGTACCTGCGGGGAGTGAAGGCAAGAAAACTCTGGTTGATTCTGTTAGGGGCCGGACTGCTTGGGCTGGGGGCAAATCTCCGAGAGACCATGGGTTTCTTTGTTCCCTGGTTGGTGCTCGCACCGTTGGCTTGTGGTTGGAAACTGCGTCGACGCGAACTTCTTTACGTCGCCGCTTCATTCCTCATAGTTGTAGTCCTGGCGTTTGGCTGGTTCGCATATTGGTTCGCAGTTGATCCGTATTATCGTCACATCTGGTACGGCTGGCGTCAGTCTATGGCTGAAGAGTCGGGTCGACATCCCGTTACACTCATCAATCTTCGTCCCTACCTGGTCTATCTATTCATTAGTGCTCCCCTGGTTTTCATAACGCTTCCTTTTGCGCCGTTCATTGAATGGCGCAAGAGAGGACTGACACCGATTCTCGCGTTGTGGCTCGTGTCGTTTTTCGCAGATGTTCTGTTGTTCTTTAACTACAGCACGACAGTGAACTGGCGTTATTTCCTGACCGGGCTGCCCGGACTCGCGCCACTTGGTTCACAATGGTTATTGTCCGTTGCTACTCGTTTCTTACACGGTCCACGTCGAGCTTTTGCTGTTTGTCTTTCTTTGCTGGCAGTGATTGCTCTGGTGTTCTCGTTTGTCTTGAGACCGGTGAGTTTTGAGTTTATCGAGCGTCGAGCGATGAGTAAGGAGTACAAGTACCGTCTGAAGAACTTACCTCCCGACGCAGTTTTACTTTCAGGATCTCAGACAATCGCCGTGACTTACTGGGCGTCAATTGGCCTCGGAAAATGGAAGACGATAGGCACTGGCGGGGGATGGCCAGGCGATCGTCTTTTCACAGTCATCGATGAGTATCTCGCAAAGGACCAGCGTGTGTTTATCGATAGCGATCCGCGGTGGTGGGTGCCATGCGGGTGGCAACGAGACGAGATTCCGTTAATTACGCAACTGGAGGATCACTTTAGATTCCGGAAGGTTGACGACCAGATCTTTGAGTTGCGTCCGCTTAGTGAAGTAACAGCGACGGATAAGCCAAACCTCAAACGATTGCTGCCTGAAAACCGTCCGTTAGACTTGAGCAAGTGTCCGTCAAGCCGGATCTAACAGGTTCCTTAATGCCGTACGAAATCTTTCTCGCCTTTCGTTATCTTCGATCGCGTCACAAGCGCAAACTCGCTCGGGTGACTGCTCTTGCTGCGGTCACTGGCGTCGCGATGGGAGTTGCCGCGTTGATCATAGCGATGGCTCTATCGAATGGATTTCGCGATGAGATGCGCGACAAGATCCTACAGGGAACTTCGCATCTAAACGTTCTGCGATCCGATGGACAGCCAATACCTGACCACGAGAGCGTGGCCGCGCGAATTCGGAATATCGCAGGTGTTGTGAGCGCGTCGGCCACGACTTATGACGGCGCAGTAGTAAACGGACCAAAAGGATCAGCCTATGCGGTGCTGCGAGGGGTTGAAGACGGTGCTGGCGAAATGTCCTCGTTGAAACTTTGGCTTCGTGAAGGTTCGCTCATGAGGACGAGCAAGGCGGAACCTGAAGCCGTGATCGGAACCGAACTCGCAAATCGACTGGGCACTAAGCTGGGCGAAACTTTGCAGTTGATTCCTGCTGGAGCAAATTCCAGTTCGGCGATTATCCCCATTAGACGTGTTCGTGTTGTCGGTTTCTTTCGCTCAGGATTGTTCGAATACGACTCGACGTGGGTCTACCTTTCATTCGAAACCGCGGCGGCATTTGCAGGCTCAGTTCACGCAGCTTCGATCGTCAGTGTTCAAATTAGTAATCCTGAAGATGTGAAGCGAATTGCGGCGAGAGTCAAGCAAACATTAGGCAACAGCTACCACACGATCGATTGGCAAGACGCCAACCAACCACTGTTTGCGGCGTTAGCACTCGAGCGTCGGATGGGATTGTTCATCATTGGATTGATCATCGTAATTGCTGTACTCAACATTACTACGATGTTGATTCTGGTCGTTGTCGAACGTCGTCGCGATATTGCTGTACTCAGCACTCTCGGCGCCAAGCGAGTGGGCGTAATGCTTGTCTTCATTATCGAAGGGGCAGTTGTGGGAGCAGTTGGCGCATTAATAGGCGTGTTGATTGGATTAGTAACGTGTGCCGTCGTTAATCAGTTCAAGCTCGTCAGCTTGCCGGCAGATGTGTATTCGATCAGCAATGTGCCTTTGCATGCCGGCTGGATTGAAACTGCGTTGGCAGCCTTATTTGCATTTCTCCTGAGCGTGGCTGCTACGATCTATCCGGCGCGAGCGGCAGCGAAGATGAGACCCGTTGAAACGTTGCGGGATGCAGGTTGAAACAATTGTCGTCACTTCAAACAGAGATCGAAGTCGAAGCAGAACATTCGGTGGCTGACTTGAATGTTGTCGATCTTCGAAAAAGTTTTGTTGCGCCGAACGGGGATCGACTCGAGGTTCTCCGCGGCGTCACGTTCGAAGCGCACGAAGGCGAGTCTGTCGCAATCGTTGGCGCTTCGGGTTCCGGCAAGTCAACGCTGCTGCATTTATTAGGTGGACTGGAAGCACCCGATCACGGAATCGTCTCCCTGTCAGGAACTGACGTCAGCGGCCTAAAAGGAAACGACTTATCGAGCTTTCGCCAAAGTAAAATCGGGTTTGTCTTTCAGTTTCACTATCTAATCGGCGATTTGACTGCAGCGGAGAATGTTTCACTACCTTTACGAATCGCTCGCTTTCCGCAGGCCAGTTTTTCCACCCAGGCAAAGGCACTTCTAAATGAGGTCGGACTTGGCGGCCGCCATGACTACCCCATTTCACACCTTTCAGGAGGCGAGCAGCAACGAGTCGCACTTGCCCGCGCATTAGTCACTAACCCTCCACTACTCCTCGCCGATGAACCTACCGGCAATCTCGACACCTCTATTGGTGATGAGATTGGTCAAATACTTGTGAAGTTTGTTCGCAATCGATCGCGAATAGCGATAATTGCCACTCATAATGAGAGCCTGGCGGGTATTTGTGATCGTGTGTTACTGCTTGAGGATGGTCGAGTGCGTGCGGTTTGAGTGATTCTGCTCTGAAAAAAACGCCTTGTTGATCCTTTTAGTAGATAGAAACAGACAATAACTTCTAGAGGCTTAGTTCATAGGTTATAATGCCCGCGGTTGCCGGGCGGTGATGTTTTCGCCCGGCATGGTAATCATTAGACCTTTTTGAATAAACAAGATGTTCGAACGTTACACCGAAAAAGCGCGCAGGGTCATCTTCTTCGCGCGATATGAAGCCTCCCAATTCGGAGCTCCGGCAATCGAACCAGAACACTTGCTTCTGGGACTAATGCGCGAAGACAAAACCTTGACGGGTCGCTTTTTCCCGCGTGCTCAAGTCTCAATTGAGTCGATTCGGAAAGAGATCGAGGGCCGAACTCTTCTACGCGAGAAGATATCGACCTCTGTTGAGCTTCCGCTGGCGCCTGAAACCAAGCACGTTCTTGCTTACGCTCATGAAGAGAGCG
>QHXL01000023.1:0-2908 GCA_003222935.1 Acidobacteriota bacterium | reverse complement strand
AACTGAACACTTGTTGCTCGGTCTTCTTCGTGAAGAGCGCTCAATGGCGGCCGAGATTCTCTACGAACGAGGACTTCGTCTAAACGCAGTTCGAGACGAAATCGCACGTCAATCTGGCGCTGATGCGAGAACATCCCAAAAGAAAGATACGCCACACTTAGTCGAGTTTTCTCGCGATCTGACTGAAGACGCTTCCAACGATAAACTCGATCCTTTGGTTGGACGCGAAGCTGAAATCGAACGTGTTGTGCAGATTCTTTGCCGGCGCACAAAGAACAACCCGGTTCTAATTGGTGAACCCGGAGTCGGGAAGACGGCAATTGTTGAGGGGCTCGCACAGCGAATCGTTCGTGGCGAAGTTCCTTCCTTCCTCGAGAACAAGAGGATTCTTTCGCTCGACCTTTCACTAATCGTCGCTGGAACGAAGTATCGTGGACAATTTGAAGAGCGCTTGAAACAGATCATGCGCGAGTTGGTCGAGAATCCTCAGTACATAGTTTTCATCGACGAATTACATACGCTCGTTGGCGCAGGTTCTGCCGAGGGCTCGCTCGACGCTGCAAATATCTTGAAGCCGGCATTGTCGCGTGGTGAGATTCAATGTATTGGCGCGACCACGCCTGCTGAGTTTCGTAAGTCGATTGAAAAAGATCGCTCACTCGAACGTCGTTTCCAGGCAGTGAAAGTGCCGCCACCATCGGAAGAAGAAGCGGTCAGTATCCTGGACGGCGTGCGTGAACGTTACGAGAGCTTCCACCAGGTTCGATACTCCGACGACGCGCTCCACGCAGCTGTGTATCAGTCGCATCGTTACATTCCCGACCGTTTCCTGCCTGACAAGGCCATCGACGTAATTGACGAAGCCGGCGCTCGCGTAAAGCTACGAGTAAGACGTGAACAGGGCAACCTCGCGGATTGGAACGAATTGAACGAATTGTCGCGCAGTTACGGCGATTCGACGGCTCTGCGGCAGCATGAAGACGCCCTGGTTTCCGCGGAAGTGACGCGCGACGACGTTGAAGATGTAATTGCACGCTGGACTGGAATTCCAGTGAATTCGCTCAAGGAAGAAGAGACTCAAAAGCTTCTTCGGATTGAAGTCGAACTTCACAAGCGTGTCGTGTCGCAACGTCCTGCAATTTCGGCGCTCGCTCGTGCGATTAGAAGATCTCGCGCCGGTTTGAAGAATCCGATGCGACCTGTGGGTTCATTTCTGTTTCTTGGTCCGACCGGTGTAGGCAAGACTGAAGTTGCGCGTTCGCTTGCACAGTTTCTTTTTAGTAGTGAGCGAGCCTTGATTCGTTTCGACATGTCGGAGTTTATGGAGAAACACTCGGTGTCGAAGTTAATCGGTTCGCCTCCAGGTTATGTCGGACACGAAGAGGGTGGACAGCTGACCGAACGAATCAAGCGTTCCCCCTATGCGGTATTGCTGTTTGATGAGATCGAAAAGGCGCATCCAGACATCTTTAACATCCTCCTTCAGGTTTTCGAGGACGGTATTCTGACTGACGCTCTGGGTAATACTGTCGACTTCAAAAATTCAATTATCATCATGACTTCCAACATCGGAGCCCGCTTCATTCAGAAGAAAGGCACCCTCGGATTCCAGGCAAACGTAGATGCCAGCCGAGAGAAGATGGAAGAAATGGTGATGTCGTCGGTGCGGCAGACGTTCAACCCCGAGTTCATAAACCGTCTTGATGAGATAATCATTTTCGACCAGTTGGTTGATGCGGAACTGCTCGAGGTGGTTCAGCTTCAAATCGATCAGATCAATCGCACTATGAGCCGCCACGGTTTCGAAGTACGGCTCAGCGAAGAGGCAAGGCGTTGGATAGTTGATAAGACCTGTGCCGATCGTTCGTATGGAGCGCGACCGCTGCGAAGAGCGTTACAAAAATACGTCGAGGACCCCCTTTCGGAGGCGTTAATTCAAGGGCAGCTCGCCGGATCGTCGCTAATTGATGTCTTTTTGAGTGGTGACGAGCTTGATTTTCGACCGGTTGGAGTGGAAGCCGCTGATGACGCGCTGCTGATCCACTAAAGATAAAGCAGGTAGGAAAGTCCAAAGTCAGAAGTCCACGCAAGTCAATCCCCTAGCTGGACTTCGGGCTTTGGACTTTCCACTTTGTTTGCCTATATAATGCGCCACTTTGTTGCGCCTGGATGTTGGCAACTGGGTTCCGTCATGGTGAATCCAAGTTGCTGTCTTCGAGCCAATATCAGCACTTGGCAGTTTGCCTTTATTGTTTTCTATCTCTGGACTATTTATTCACCCATAAGCTCCCCGAAGTTTCTGAGGCCCGGTAAGAAATACTGAGGGAATTGGTGCCTATGCACTTATATCGCGCGTCTTTGCTCTGTTTTTCGAGCTTAATATTTGGAATCATTGCACTCTTTGGCACCCCCGAACTCATCGTTGCCCAGGAAGCTCAACCGCAAGCTCAACGTCTAGTTGAATCAGTCGACATCACGGGAAATCGACGTCTTCGTAAGGACGACATTCTTTACTATGTCCAGACAAGACCCGGCGATCCGTACAACGAAGCACAGGTGCAGCGCGACTATCAGACGCTGTTGTCGCTGACATTCTTCGATAAAACTAAGACTCGCGTGTTGACTGAAACCGGACCAAGGGGGGGCGTAAACGTTATTTTCGAAGTTTCCGAGCTGCCCATAATCCGCGACTTAACTTTTGATGGATTAAAGAGTGTCGCTGAATCTGACGTCTTGAAGGCATTTCGGGAAAGACGTGTGGGAGTGTCGAAAGAAAGTATTTACGATCCAGTCAAAGTCAGAAATGCAATCCGCGTAATCAAGGAACTCCTGGCTGAAGGTGGCCACCCGAACGCGACTGTTACCGAGCGAACTGAAGAAGTGTCCGCCACTTCGCTCGCAATTACAT
>QHXL01000022.1:6646-21687 GCA_003222935.1 Acidobacteriota bacterium | reverse complement strand
CTGGATGTACACGAATCGCAAAGGCATGACATTCGGTGTCATCTTCGGCGCGATTCTGATGACGATGCTTCCATTTCTGAACGGGTTAAATTTCAAGTCTCGTTTTGCCAATAGCGTCCTTGGTGTGGTCATGGGTTCGCCACTCGGTTTGTGCGTTAATTGCTCGACGCCTGTCGCTCACGGACTCTATGCGGCAGGAGCGCGGCCGGAAACAATGTTGGCGGCAATGGTCAGTTCGCCGACCCTGAATGTAATCGTGCTAACGATGCTGTTTGCCATGTTTCCATCATGGCTTGCCTTCCTGAAGATAGGTACGACGGCCGCTTTCATACTTATTGGAATTCCACTGCTGACTCGCTGGCTGAATCCTCCGTTAGCGTCGGAACAAATTTCAAACAAGACTGACTTAATCAGCCATACTGTAGAGCAAAAACTCACGGATGCGCTTTGCGTTGAATCTGAAGATCTTTGCCGCGAGGCTGACTCGAAAGAAGGCTGGCCGCAAGCGATACGCTGGCTGACTATCAACTTCACCCGCAATCTCTGGTACCTGATCAAGATCACCGTGCCGTTGATGATCCTGGCCGGCGTGTTGGGCGCAGCAATGGCGACGCTGGTGCCGCTCGATAAACTCGCGACCCTGTTGCCGGACGGTCGTCTGATGAGTTTGGTATCGATGGCCCTGCTGGCAATTATCGGACTATTGCTGCCGTCGCCGATGACGTTTGACGTCATTCTCACCGCAGTGCTTTATAACGCGGGGCTCCCCGTCAAATACGTGGCGGTGCTGCTGTTTACGCTTGGTGTGTTCAGCGTTTACCCGTTTATGACGCTCTGGCGCCGCATGTCGCGCTCAATCGCTATCGGAATGTTTGTCACCTTGACGTTGCTGGGAATGGCAGCCGGGGTTTTAGGAAACCGGTATCACTCGTGGGATTTAGGTCGTCAAGAGGAACTCGTTCTTCGACCCTTCACCAGAGGAGCTGCGCCCCTGGAATTGCCACGCGTAGATCGATTGAAACAAGGAACACCGGCGGAAACGTTATTGCCACAATTGCAGACCGCAGCACTTCATGCGGAATCACTTGGCGAGACGGGTGGGCTTCAGACTAGCCGGATTCTTTTTAATTCACCGCGTGCAACTGGAGCAACAGATAAACCACTGATGCGCCGCTACGATCAAAAGGAATTTGGCATCAGCGAACATGAAAACTATTCGCTGTTAAAGCTGGACTACCGCTACTCAGTATCGAGAGGCATTGCGTCAGGAGACGTCAATCGTGATGGGTGGACGGACTTTGTTGTCACGTCAGATGTAGGTCTGGCCGTATATCTCAATCAACAAGGCACAACTTTCACACAGCAGCGATCGGAAGTTCCTATCTTAAACGACTTGTTGATTGCCAACGCTGCACTTGTGGATTTGAATAACGACGGTTGGCTTGATCTTTGGTTTAGCTCCCTGCGCCGTGGAAATTACGTCATCTATAATCAGGAAGGACGGTTTACCCAGGAAAAGTTAACTCAAATTCCTAATCAACCGGATGCTGTCCTGACTAACGCGCCTGCCTTTGGGGACCTCGACCGCGACGGGAAACTCGACATCGTGCTCGGCAACGTATCTCCAACCGGCAAAAATGAAGCTGGCATTGTGTATAACAGCACGCACAATAGCTGGTTGCGTCAAGGACCCACTGGCTTCGAACTACAACCGCTCCCGGGGATGAATGGCGAGTCGTTGACAACGCTTCTCACGGACATCAATCAGGATGGGATGCTCGATCTACTTGTCGGCAACGACATGATAACGCCCGATATGATCTATCTGGGCGATGGTCACGGACAGTTGCGGCTGCTGACTAAAGCGGATGGTCTGATTCCGGCCACCACGAATTTTACGATGAGTATCAGCAGTGCGGATCTTGATAATGATTTGATACCGGAAATTCTTTTTGGATCCGTTTCGAACCGCGACCGCTCGGGCCAGGTTGGCGCCGCTCGACGTCTAACACCGGCAGAAATTTGTGCGGAACTCACCGAGCCGGGCGCACACTCGCGCTGTGAACAGTTTTATAACTTCCGTCAAATTGCAGGGCATGCGATGTCGCCCGGCGATATCTGGGAGTGTCGAAACCTGCCAACGTCTCCTGAGCGTGATGCTTGTGTTGCTTTTAAGATTGTACAAACTGCCACCGTGGAGAGTCGGAATGAAAAGACCTGCGACCAGTTGCCAAACGGCTGGGACTATCTCTCATTTCTTTGTCATAGCCACTTTGCCCCATCTAAGGCAATCACGAACTCGGAAATGTATCAGGCAATCCCGCAACGATCGCGCGTCAATGTTTTACTCAAACAGAACGCCGGGCACGTTTTTGAAGAGAAGACCCAGCAATTCGGTCTGACTGAATCAGGCTTTACGTGGAATGCGAAATTTGCCGATCTCGATAACGACGGTTGGCAGGATCTTTTCGTGGTTAATGGATGGGTGCGCCGCGTCAGGACCGAGTCAAATCACTTTTACCGAAATGTTTCAGGCCAGCGTTTTGAAGACGCCACCGAGCAATACGGACTCGAGTCCAATCTAAACACGCTTTCTTATACCTATCTCGATTTAGACAACGACGGCGACCTGGACATTATCGTCGTGCCCACTGTTGGTCCACTGTCTGTTTATGTGAATCAGACTCCCCGACGACAATCCATAGCCTTTGAATTACATGACGAACGGGGGAACTATTATGGCATTGGCAGCAAGATCATCATCAACTATGGCAAGGACCAGCACCAGATGCGAGAACTTCAAGCAGGCGGCGGTTATCTCTCATTCGATGGGCCAATCGCATATTTTGGCCTGGCCGATGCGCAAGCAGTCAGAAGCGTTACTGTCCAATGGTCAACTGGTGAAACAACAGTTCTTGACAGAGAATTCAAATCGGGCGCGCGGTATGTTATCAAGCGTGCGCGCTCGTAATTAATACCTCGCATCTCGTCAATGTTCCAGAGTCACGTTGCTATCTTGTCGGTCGCGACATCTTCTAAAAATCAAGGAACTGTACTGCGCGGGTCAAGCCGGCTGTCTGCGGGTTGGTCGGGAACGGTTCGTTCTCGATTCGCTTCAGCAATCGTGTCATGTCCAGGTAGCGCGCACGAGCGGGTAAGTCGGTTTTGGATTTGATTTCTTCGAGGGCCATGTTAAGTGCTTCGGAGACCGCCTCTTTCCCCTGTTTGATACGAACAGGTTCTGCTTTATCCGGTTGCCAACAGACGTCAGGCGGCAAAATGCCCTCCGTTGTCTTACGCATAATCCATCGTTTCCACTTTCCGCGCACAAACTGCTCAGCGGGCAAACCGGCAACAAATTCCATCAAACGGCGATCGAGCATCGGATAGTGATATTCAATCTGCAAAGGTGCGCCATGAGCTGCCCATGATTCTATTCGTTCAGTTAACATGCCGCGCGTCCATAACCAGAATAAGGTTGAACGAATGCTTGCCTGGCGACAGGGAATTTTGTGGGATTTAACAAGAGGCCTTAATTCTGGAAGGAGAAAAGAGTCGGAGCCCGCGCTGTTTTGTCTTGTGATCCTGTCAAGCTTTTTCAAGCCTTCGCTCCGATCAGAAAACAACAGGAGAAGCGCTTCAGTAGTCATGAACTTTAAGGCGCCAAATTTTCTGCACCAGTGTCCGTGTAAAAGCAGTTCCGCATAATAGCCGCGGCCGTTAAATGAGAGGACCTCATCTCCTCCCCAACCAGACAGCATCCGGCGCACTCCGTATTGGGCCGCGCGTCGCTGGATCGTAGTTTCGACCTGCATCGTGATATGAATCGGATCGAGGGTTGGATCTTTTTTGAGGATGGCAAAAATGTCATCAGCGTTCATGGAACAAAAGAGCGGAGTCAAATCTTCCTGACTACATATCGCGTCGATTTGCGAGTGCTCCCTTGGGATTGGACCAGTTGGAGGTTGAGGCTGCCAACTAAAAACCGTAGGGGGAGTCAACCCCTGGCGCTTCCGCTCGCGTGCGGTCAAAACAGTTACAGCCGAGGAGTCCAGACCCCCGCTGAGATGCACGCCAACGGCTTCCGTGGTTCGCAGCCGGTCGGCAACAGCGCGATCGAGAATCTCTCTCGCTGCCGCCGCGTAATCTTCATCTTTGAAGTAGGAAACTTCTTTAGACTTCTCTGGGAACCAATATTGCTCAAGTCGTTCTGTCTGTGGCTGAACTGTGAGCGTATGTCCTGGGGGAAGTCTCTTAACCGCAGTGAAGTACGTTCGATCTTTGCGGTAGAACCGTTTATCCGCCAAAGACGAAAGGACGTAGTCTTCATCCAGTTGATTTGAAACTCCGGGGACGCCCAGGAGATCTTTGAGGTCGCTTGAAAAGACGAAGAGTTCAGGCGTCAGGCAGTAATAGAATGGTCGGGTCCCGATATGATCACGCGCACAGAAAAGTGATTGTTGTCGCTCGTCCCAGATTGCGAAAGCATAATCGCCGATAAGATAACGGGGACTGTCGCGCCCCCATTTTTGCCATGCGAGTTGGAGCAAACAGCTGTCGGTGATTGTTTTTCTTTCCGCGCCGGGGATGTGAAGGAGGTCATATAACTCAGCGCGATTATCAATTCGGGCAGCGGCAGTTACAGCGAGTCCATTGGCGACGGTATGAAATAAAGCGGGATCTTCTGGTTGGGTGGAGTTTGTTTTAGATTGAAAGCTGTCTGAAGGCGATGTCTGTGCCCGGCTCCCGTCACGTGTGCCAACAGATCGCGAGTGGAGACATGAAAAAGCGACGCCGGAAGGTGGCTTCCGACGTCGCTCGAAAATACCATTTAGCGCACTCATGAGCGCAAAGCAAACCTAAAGTAAAAACTCGGGATCAAGACTTAGTGTAAAAGATGTCGTCCTGATCATCCTTGTCACCAGCACCTCCCTGTGTTCGGCCGGGCACAGGTAAGATTCTTAATTTTGGTGTTTCCCATGTCTTACGAGTATGAGTCTCTTGCCCCAACGAGACGTTATTTTTGTCCTTTGATTCTTCCACTCGCTTCTCCTTAGTTGGTGGGTCCGGAGACCCGGGAATAACTGATAACAAAAGCAGGATGACCTAAGTTGAAATGATTGTCAGGAAACCAGCGCCAATGAAACGTTTCACCATTTCCAACTTGGCAACATCGCTATGATTTCCTTCAATTTCCCGCACCTTAAATGGCGTAGCGCCCAGCATCTTTAACATAGATGACTCCAAAAACAAAGGTAAAACGATTTCTTCGCCTGCAAAGCGAATGATTAGCCACTGGTCGTTGCGTTCTACCGAGTAGCGAAGAGATGGACGCCGACAGACCACGGAATCGGGCGTTAACCGGCCGGCTTGCAACAGGTCAGAAAAGAGCCCTCGAATATCTGCCCTCTGTTTCTCCGCAAAATGATCGTTGTGAATCTTTAAAAAATCTGTTTGCGCAATCAGTTCCTGGAGTTGCTGCCTGAAGGCAGCGTTGAAGCTGGCGTGTTCACTTTCGCCGCTGAGCCCGTGCGGCAGAAGACTCCGGAAGCTGGCATTTTTATCCGCCGTATTAGCCAGGAGTCTAAGAAGAGTGGACCAATGCCTGACCATCGTTCCGACCGTAACGTGAATTGATGGTCCTTTTCCAGCGCGCGCGGAGTGAACTGTTCCACGGGGGATGTACAGCAAATCGCCGGATTGTAATTCCAGAGTCTTTGTTGGTTCGCGTTGCTTGTAGTTATCCGCAACGGGCGTCGTTTGCACCGGAGAAGGGAATGGGACATCGAATAGGCTCCAAGTCTTGCTTCCGTGTATCTGAAGAATGAAAACATTGTGCGCATCAAAGTGCGGTGCAAAGCCTTGTCCTTGAGAGGGGGTGATATAGATGTTTGCCTGCACATGGCATTCCCATTCGCGCTCGAGCTCACGACAACAGCCAGTCAAAGACGGTATGGCAGCTTCGGCCGCGTTGATAATGAGAGTCGCTCCGCTATTGAAAAGGCCCAGAAGTTTCTTGATATCGACAATACGTTCGGATGCGTTATTGCGAACGCTATGAAGAACCTCGGTCCACTGGTCCGGTGGGCAATACTCGCCGTCTTTCAGTACGCCAAGAAAGTGAGGTGAAATATGCTGAGTCTGGAAATAGCGATCAATGTCGCCGACACTAAGCGTATCGTCGTAGAACCCCGTGACGTCCCGAGACAGGCGGAGTGGACTCTGTTCCCAGTGGGTCTGAAAGAATTCTTCAACGCCGACAGGCGAGATTAAGCGGGCGAAAGTAAGTGAATCTTTGTTGTCGCTCACGACTTAGTCTGATCAACGATCTGAACTATTTTCCGGCTTAATAGATCATCAAGAAATACAGCGACCTCCTGACGACATTGCTCGGGTGAAACTTCGTATTCGCTCATTAGCCTGTCGCATAGCGAGCCAACTGTCACTGGTGCTTCGGTAAACTCCCAGATTCGTGCTGCGGTCCCTTCCAGTCCATAATACGAGCCTTGCTCGATATCCATCATTACGATGTCATTTCCGAGGTTGTTAAAGAGCAACGCTTCACTTCGGCAAATCATGGTTTCGGGAGCGATCTGATTTTCTCTCATTCGACTTTCCTTAAAGTTAGTTTTAATTAAGGCCAAACTTCGCCTGCAGGGGTTAAATATCCAAACCGGCGCATTACTATTTCATGATCTGAGATCACTTGTGCAACCTGCATTGGAGACAACAACCCCCGCCATGAGGCAATTGTGCCTTTCCGAAAAAACGAAGCGGCCGTAGGTTGTTTTTCTTTGAAACCATGTGCGGCTTCCTGAGCCTGAAGTTTTTCAAAAAGGGAAAAGCTCACGGCTTTTCGTATGCGGTCATCATTCGGATCTAATGCCGCAAAGCGCACCAGTTGCGCAAAAGTTTGTTCTGGCTGCTGAAAAAGATCTTCATAACGAATGAACTGAATCGACATGTCCGATTGGTCCATCCAACTGCAAACGTGACTGCTCCAGGAACCGAGTTTCTGAGGCAGCTGGCCATTAGCTGCCGCGCCCAGAACAGCCTCCTCGGAATTCATGAACTGAATTATCTGATCAAAAGATTCATCCTGATGATGAGCGTAGGAAACAACTATTTCCAGTGGATTACGGATCAGATAAATCACGCCAGCGGTCGCGTTCTTCGGGAATATTTCCTGCCCATCAGCATTATAGTCAAACTTATCGTGGACTTTGAGAAATAAAGACTCGGGAACCTCAGCGGCCATTCGCTGATAGACGGATGGTCGGTAGTGGTCTATCTGCTTTTGCGTCAAGTCAGCGGAATCGACGCCAAGCCATTCGTCAAAGCTGTTCCGATCGAACTCGAGGCCATTAATATCCAGATCGTTGATGTCGGCGGGTTCGCTGCTATTTCGTTGATAGTTAGTCAACAAAACGCGCAACCACGTGTTGCCCGACTTCGGGTAAGAGGCCAACCAATAAATCCCGCTCACCTTTCCAGGTCCTGTTCTATTAGGTTTACCAAATCGGCAATGCGGGATGCGCTGTCGGGGCGCCACACGCGCACAACGCGCGTTTGTGTACTGAGCGCGGCTAAAGTTTCGAAATGCTTCCGCTTTTGCCCGGCGCTATACAGGAAACGTCTTCGATATGTGTGACGGTTCAAAACCTGAAACTGCTCCACTGTTTCCATTGAGTGTAAGCGCGTCTCAGGCAGGTTATGAACGTTCAGCGAATAGGCCGCATGGACTTTGAGAGGCGTAGTACAGAATCGCTCGACCGGAACGAGATACTTTTTCAGCTCGTGATTGTGCCGCGCACCTTGAACAGAAAAGTCCAGGGCTTCAATCGTTTCTTCGGTCAAACGGGCAAGTGGGAAACCGGGCATTACCTGCGCGATTCCGTGTTTGTCGAGAACTATTCCAGCTTTATCGTCGGCGACCATCGTGTAACCGCGTTGCAGGAATGCGGCGAGAGTGGTTGATTTGCCAGCTCCACTACGGCCCATGAATATAACTGCGCCGTGTTTTGTTTCAACTGCACTCGCGTGTAGTACCAGCATATGTCGCGCGTGCAGTAACGCGCCCAGCACCGAGCCCAATAGAAAAATGCAGACGTCGTCTTCATTGCTTCCGGGCAAAGGCTGAATCAGGATTTCCCGATCCTTCACAATTAAGTATCGGGCAACTTCGCTCACCGATACCAAAAATTTTCCCGGGGCTGATTGCCAGGCGACCCCTCGGGCCGAGGGCAGCGGCAAACTTACAGGGACCTCCCCGTAATTGATTGTTATATCAGCTTCGCAATTTGTTGAAGGTTGTAGTCCCGGTAATGGAATTGATGACGCGAATTGCAACCCGTACGCGGTATAGTTGAAAGGAGTCATTCCTTAATCGATAAATTTCGCCACTACAGTGTAGCGATTCAGATTCGAACCTCCAGTCATACTCGAGTTTCCCGTACTTAGCCAGGCATGAGCTTGAAGTGCGCCGTCGCGAGTTTTTGTCAGCCCGAAATATACAGTACTTGCGATTCGGCGACGTCGAAGCATAATTCTTCCGGCCACGGCTTTCGTCAAACAGTTACTTTGCCACGGCGTATGACAACTAATTCGCCGCACTGCCCAGCCAACGCGAGCAATCTGAGGTGCTGGAGTTGTCGTTTCACAGCGCTCCAAATCAGCGGCTTGCGTTCCTAATGCCGCCGCCAGAAAGCGAAAAGGCAAGACGATAACGCCGAGTCGAGCGAACCCCAGCAACACTGCAGCTTCCAAAACAAGCCATCGGTCATCGGGTTGGAGCCGCCAAAATTTTAGGACTTTCGTCATACCGTTGACTTGCCCAGGGATACCGGGAGTTCATAAGGGATTATATAAACCGGTACGTCATTCTAGGCCCGGCGGCGAACTGTGGCAACCAAGCGAATGATCTCAACGTTATGACGAGACCTCCGCACGCCGCGGCGTCAAACTGCTAAGTTAATTTCATGCGACCCTACTCGACTAAGCCTAAGTGCACAGCTCTGAGTTTCAATTCTCTACAATTTCTCATAAGCTCTCCCGACGATTAAAGGAATTGAATCCAGGTTAAGCTGTACCAGGCAGTCGTTTAAGAAGCAGAATGTTCGTCAACAGTAAAAAGTCCCACGGAATATTGCCGGAACACACCCTTCTGATTGCTTTGCTGCGAAATGAACTTGGCGGTGAAGTCGAACGTCTGCTTTCTGAAAACATGAACTGGCAGCTATTCATTTCCTTGGCCCAGGAGCACCGTGTTATTCCCTTGATCGCGCAAAACCTCCGACGTTTTTCTAATAAATTTCCGCGAAACGTTCTCGACGAGTTGCAACGTCGCGCCGAGAATCGGGCTTTGCACAATCTCAGGTTCCGTTCTGTGTTATTTAGTCTTGCTAGACTCCTTGAAGAGAACAACATCGAGTTTTTATCCTATAAAGGAGCAACGTTGGCCCAACTGGCTTACGGTGATTCGGCATCTCGACAATTTGGTGATCTCGATGTGCTGGTCCACAAAAAGGATTTTCTGCGGATTAAGAAGCTGATTCTCGCCAACGGGGGGAAAGCGAACTGGAGTTTATCCGCAAAGCAGGAAACAGCGGTGCTAAAACACTATTACGAATTCCCATTTAATTTTGGTGCGCATCCGGTGCTGCTGGAGGTGCACTGGGGATTCATGGAGTCATTCTTTGCTTTCGACTACAAGATTGAAGACGTTTTCCGCCGGCAACAGGTAATTGCAATTCAGGGAAAGAACCTGCCGACGCTGTCTAATGAGGACTTGTTGATATTTCTATGCGTTCATGGCTCAAAACATTTTTGGAAACGCTTAAGCTGGATCTGCGACGTCGCTAAGTTGATACAGGCGCAACCGATGGACTGGGACTTTGTGATCAAGCTTTCTGAAAAGTTTGGTTGCCGCCGAAGGCTCCAGCTTGGATTAATGCTGGCCCATGAATTTCTGCACCTCGACTTTCCTGCCGAGCTCCAGTTTCAATTCCAAAACGAAAAGGAATTGGAATCGTTGGTAAGTCATTTGAAAACGCAAATCTTTATAGATGACCTCTCACGCGAATCCAACCAAGTCGCTATTAATCTAAAAATGCGAGAGCGTTGGCGCGACAAAGTTGCCTATTCGCGCCGCTTGTTTACGACAAAAGTCGTTGACTCGCTTTTGATGCCTATGAGTAGACCCAGATGAATCGTCAGATGGACGACGGTTCAACAAACAACCAAAAGCAAGCAGTCGTTTCCGTCATCATTCCTTTTTTCAATCGACAGAACTTTCTTGCGGAAGCCATCGAAAGTGTGATGGCGCAAACCTTTGATGACTGGGAATTGATTCTGATCGATGACGGATCAAGCGATAAAAGTTCAGACATCGCGCGCAGCTACGTAGCAAAGTACCCCGATCGCATTTTTGCCTACGAACATGAGAACGGAGTCAATAAGGGCGCAAGTTTCTCTCGTAATCTCGGCGTCAAATTGGCCAGGGGAAAGTTCATCACCTTCCTGGATTCGGATGATGTGTTTTTCCCACGCGCTTTCGAAGTAGAAATGGCCGCTTTCCGCGAGCATCCTGAAGCCGATGTGGTTTGTGGTAGGCTGCAATACTGGTTTTCATGGACCACTGAAAAGACCGGTCGGGATCACGATTTTCTGGTCAACCTGGGAGTACAAGCCGAACACATTTATGAGCCGCCAAGTTTGATGGTCCATAATCTGCGCTCGGGAGGACGCAAACCTGGAATGGGTTGCGTCATATTGAGAAGCGAGTTTTCCAGGCAATTCGACTTGTTTGAGGATGATTTCACTTTTGTCTGTGAAGACCAGATTTTTTGGACGAAGGTCAGTCTTCACGCAACGATTTACCTGTTACGAGAGCCCCTGTCTAAATACCGACAACATCCAAATTCAAGCATTGCGGCCTTAATGAACGGCGTGGACGTTAATGCCGGCCAGGAACGCTTTAGTGCCTGGCTCAGCAAGTACCTCGCAGAGAACAAAATCGCCGAACGAGATGTTCTGCGAGCTCTTCGACTGTGGCGACGCGAAAATGGCTGGCGGGTAAAATTTCGACCACTCTTTACCTTGTATCACCGCTTGTTGCCCTGGCACCTCCGCTACCGCATAAGGGACCTCATCGTTAGTTGGCGGACGATGAAATAACTGATTTTCCAATGAACTTTGTAAACACAAAAGTAAAAAGATTTTTCAGTTCCCTGCTCAATGTACCCCGCGCTTTGAAATTAATCTGGGCAGCCGGACGGGGTTGGGTGATTGCTCAGATCCTGCTCCTGATTATCCGTGGCATCCTTCCGGCTAGTCTGGTTTATCTCACAAAACTCTTTATTGAAGCGTTGCTTGCAGTTATGAGGGGAAATGCGGATGGAACCAGCATCTACAGGGTGATCTGGATCGGCACCGCTTTCGGCCTTGCGCTGCTGGTGTCAGAGGTGCTGGGTAGTTTGATTCAGATGATTTACGTGGCCCATGCCGAGAAACTTTCCGATATTATCTTCACGCTTCTTCATGAGAAGTCGATTAGTGCCGACCTTGCTTACTTTGAGCAACCTGAATTCTTTGACCATCTTCACCGCGCTCGAGATGAAGCTAATTATCGTCCCGCTGAGCTCACGGCCCAACTCGGCAGTCTGCTTCAGAATTCAATTACCCTGATCTCAATGGCGGTGATCCTGCTCCGCTACAGTGGTTGGCTACCGATAATTTTGTTCCTAAGCACGGTGCCGACGTTTTATGTCGTTCTTGCGTCCACCTCACGCATGCATAGCTGGCAGAAAAGACGCACTGCTGTAAAGCGCCGAGCGATTTACTACGATTGGTTACTCACGAGTCGTGAGACCGCTGCGGAATTGCGCAGCTTCGAGCTCGGCGCATACTTCAAGCAAACATTTACGAAGATTCGCGCGCAACTACGCAAAGAACAGCTCGCTCTGGGGGTCCGTCAGAAATTGTTTGAATTGGCAGCTAGTTTGACGGTGCTTATTCTAAGTGCTGCGGTCTTTTTTTGGGTGGTCCGAAGAACCATTCGCGGCGTTGGCACGCTCGGTGACCTGGTACTCTTTTATCAAGTTTTTAGCCAAGGCCAGAACGTGGCTCGTTCTTTCCTCACCGACATCGGCAGACTTTACCGGAATGGTCTATTTCTCGGCGATCTCTTTGAGTACCTGGACCTGAAGCCGGAAGTGGTGACTTCCGCGAACTCT
This sequence comes from Acidobacteriota bacterium, assembly GCA_003222935.1. Taxonomy (GTDB): domain Bacteria; phylum Acidobacteriota; class Blastocatellia; order Pyrinomonadales; family Pyrinomonadaceae; genus PSRF01. Next base: position 9,454 of record QHXL01000022.1, on the reverse strand, counting down.
GTACCCGCACCCCGTGCTCTACAACAGGGTATTAGTTTTGAAAACGTCACTTTCAAGTATCGAAGCAGCGACAAGGTTGCGCTCAAGAATTTTAGCTTGTTCATTCCATCCCAGAAAATTGTCGCTATTGTCGGTGATAACGGGGCAGGAAAAACCACGCTGATAAAATTATTGTGCCGCTTCTACGATCCGGTGGCCGGTAGAATCAAATTCGATGGCATCGATTTGCGAGAATTCGACCTTGAAGAACTGCGTCGCATGATAACGATTCTGTTTCAAACTCCGGTTCGCTACGACGCTACTGTTGCTGAAAATATTGCCCTTGGCAAAATCGCATTGATTTCAGAGAGCGCGCAGCTCCAGCGGGCAGCTCAGAACGCGGGTGCTGATGAAATAATCGAAAGATTCCCGAAGCGCTACGATCAGATGCTGGGCCATATGTTCGCCGAAGGTGTCGAGTTGAGCGACGGCGAATGGCAACGGCTGGCCCTGGCAAGAGCGTTCTTTCGGGAAACGGCATTGATCTTACTCGACGAACCGACTAGCGCGATGGATCCCTGGGCTGAAGCCGATTGGCTAAAGAGATTTCTGAAAGAAGCCAAAGGTAAAACTGTTTTGATTATTACACACCGCTTCACGACTGCGATGCGAGCTGATTTAATTTACGTCATGAAGGAAGGCGAGATTGTAGAATCCGGCAGTCACCAGGAACTTTTGTCCTCAAACGGACGCTACGCTAGTTCATGGCACGAACAGGTGAGAAACTTCGACCGCGAACAGTAAAATTAGACCTACTCTTATGACACGGATTACGAAACCAGACTACGTTCGCGAGCTTTGCGCAGTTGATATCGATGCGATTAAGAAACTCGTCACGCGGACTTCCGATCATGTTTGGAATGTGGAAGATTCGCGCAAGGAAAACAACTTTGAGTGCTTTCACGACACCCGTCATATCATTTTTCGATTTATCGAGGGAATGCGCGACCATCGCGAGTTCTATTCCAATGACATTTGGCTGATTTGGAAATCATACTTACTCCCCTTGATTAGTGAGATTGTCGTTCACTACGAGTTCGAATTGCCTGTCTATCCAAAGATAATGTTGGCGCGCCTCGCGGCGGGAGCAGTTATCGATCGCCACACTGACGGCGCTGGTTCAAATCTTTTCACCCATAAGATTCATGTCCCGCTTCAAACCAACGAACGAGCGCTTATGTTTATTCGCGACCAGCCTTTTCAGTTGAAGGAAGGCCACGCCTATGAGCTCAACAACCTTGTGCCGCACGGTGCTGAGAATCTGGGGACGGAAGATCGCATTCACCTGATTTTTGAAGTTTTCGACCAGCGGAAACAGGCAACGCTTTGATCGTTTCATTTCATCACCGCTTCATTTTTGTCGCTATCCCTAAGACGGCCACGCACGCTTTTCGGGTGGCTCTCCGTCCTCACCTTGCGCCTCGCGATTGGGAGCAATGCATCTTATTCGAAAAGAAATTCTTTCCTGTCGAGACCTTGGCGCAGGTCGGACATGGACATATTAGTTGCCAACAAGTGAGACCGCTGCTGCTTCCTTCAATGTGGAATGAGTTCTTTAAGTTTTGCACGGTGCGCAACCCCTACGATCGTTTTCTTTCATATTGTTCTTTTGTTAATCGCGACAATGACAAAATGCTAAGCGAGCCTCTGGGCACGATGAAAAAAATACTGCAGGACAAAAACACCCGGCACGAGATCCTGTTCCGACCGCAATCTGAATTTGTCATTGATGAAGAAGGCCAATTGACGGTTGATTACATCTGCAAGTTTGAGGCTTTACAGTCTCATTTCGACACCGTGTGCAGTCGACTTCATTTACCCCCGACTTCGTTGCAACGGATTAACGTTCTCAAGAACAGGCCGGCAAGTAGTGTTTATGATGAAGAATTAAGAGGGATGGTACAGGAAGAGTATCGCAGGGACTTTGAACTGTTTAGTTATTCGATGGCCCTCGACTGAAAGCGCGATGCAAACAACAGACAATCTTAGCGGTAACTGCATTGCGACGGTGACGACGGATTCGTTTATACCCGGAACGCTTGTTACCATTGATTCGTTCCTAAGGCGTAATCCCTGGTTCACCGGCGATGTCATAGTTTTTTACAACGAGTTAGACGCCGGTTATAAAAGTTGTCTGTCAGGATTGTCTTCGAAAATAAAGTTCCTCCGCGTGAACCCACAACTTCAAGCTCGGATAAATGAAGTCATTAAAGTCTTCCCGGAGTTTACTTCACGGCAGGCGCGGTTTTATTCACTGGAAACTTTTCGCTTAAGGTCTTACGGAAAGGTGTTGTTTTGCGACAGCGATCTGTTATTCAGACAATCTATTGAAGACTTGTTTCGTTTGGGCCAGCCTTTGATCGCGTGTGGTGACGGCGCTCACTACAACAATCGCGGTCGCCGATGGGGGACAGTACCGGACGAATCGATTTCCAGCCAGGCGGCCGATATTGCCCTTCGTAACACATTCAATTCAGGGCTCTTCCTGGTTGACAATATGCTTCTTACGGACGAGCACTACGCAGGATTACTGAATCTTGTGGATAGCGGGATCTATAAAACACCAAACATGAAGTTGGCCGATCAAGTCGTGCTGAATCTCTACTTCGCGGGTCAGCAACATCTGGTCAGCGCCACCTACAATTATCTACTTGCCCATCGCGCCCCGATCAATGAGAGCGAAAAAGTCAGCCTGCTCGACGCTCGTGTATTGCATTTCAATGGCCGGTATAAACCGTGGTTGGCGCATGAAGTCTTGCAAAAAGGATT
>QHXL01000022.1:4185-6640 GCA_003222935.1 Acidobacteriota bacterium | reverse complement strand
GAGCCCGCTTTCATAAAAGCATGTGGTTTTTGGTTCGAGAGTTATCTGGATTGCATTCAACGTCTGCACTTAAAGAAAGTGGTCCAGACTCAAGAGGACGCCCGCGCGTCCGGACAATCAAAATGAGCGTTCACTACGGTGCTGCAAACGATCTGGAAAGACTTGTGAAGACTCACTTGTTCATCATTTGCCTGAACAACAGCGGCACCACCTTTCTTAAAAACGCTCTCGCGACCTCGCGCCACACGTGGAACCTTTTGCGCGAGGGCCAGCACACTTTTGGTTTCGCCGGGCCAAGCTCTAACGGCTTGCGCGCGCACAAACGCTGGGCTTCAGAAGAAAGTTGGATTGCAGTTTTCACGAATCCGGCGAACTATGATTGGGCCGCAATTAAACGTGCCTGGTATTTTCAGGCATTCAGTCTCAGCCGCGACGCCGGTGTTTTCGTCGAAAAATCTCCACCATTTCTCCTCATAGTGGACCAACTAGTCGAGCAGTTCGACAACGCAAGGTTTCTATTCATGGTGCGGGACCCTTATGCAGTCGTCGAAGGTATGCGACGCAACCCAACCCGCCGGGGCGATGCGGTACCACCGCAACAGACTCTTACCCAGGCGGCAACTCATGTCATGACCGGTCTGAAGTATCAGCGTGCCAACCTTGAAAAGTGGAAGGATCGCGGCGTATTTTTTACTTATGAAGAGATGTGCGAGCAGCCGCGGAAAATAGAGGGCCGGATCCGCGATCTGGTGCCGGAATTGGATGACCTGGTGTTGTCTCAGCGCCTTCAAGTCAAAAACTATGATGAGATGTTGCGTAATATGAATGAAGTGCAAATTGCACGTCTCTCCAGTGAAGATCGTCAAGAAATTAATGAGGTGTTCTCGACGAATCACGATGACCTTGAGTTTTTCAAGTACCCGATTCGTGTTTGAGAACCAATTCGAGACTTGTCCTCTCAGAAATGATTAACGACCAGGAAACAGCTCAGCAATCACTTTGTTTGTCGTGTGGCCTTTGCTGCGATGGAACGATTTTTGGCAGAGTCCAGCTAAAAGCTGATGATATTCTCGGTCCGCTGAAATCCGGACTCATTCAGATTGAGTTAAAAGGAACGAAAACCTTCTTTCGACAGCCGTGCTCAGCCTACCGGGAGAGTTGCTGTCAGATTTATGAAGATCGACCGACAAATTGTCGCGACTATCGCTGTGAACTACTGAAGAAATATGAGGCGCAAGTAGTTACGTGGGAGGACGCGCAAGAGAAAATCAGACGCGCCCGAAAACTGCGGGAGGAAATTAGCGCCACGCTTAGGCGCTTAACACCCGGAAGAGACGATATGTCGATTTCTGCCGTCCTGAAAATCGTCCCCAGCCCAGAGGAATTGCGACGCGATCAAACCCTACTAAAAAAATGGGGCAGTACGCTGCTTCCTTTGTCAGCGCTGCTGGATTGTCTGCAATCTCATTTCAAGTCCCGAAAGTCATTACCAGAGTAGCGGCCTGGCCCTGAGTTCGGGGGCCAGAGTCGTCTTCGCTATTGCGGCGTTGGATATTTACTGACGTCGTCCCCAGGCGGTATCTATATACGTTGGCCGATTTTAAAATCTTCTCTTTCGCAGTTGCCCGTTCATCTAACATGGACCCATAGCAATCTTGGTCTCTCGTTTAATGGTCTCGGAAACGCCCCGACTCTTCGTAACCGGATCGCCGAGCCTTGTCTCACGCTAGCGCCACCCAGTTTGGCCTGTCTACCAGAACCTCAAATCCGGCGGGCATGATGCCTATGACAGCGATACTGTTGCTGTTGTTAGTCAAAGGTTGGCCAACGATTTTTCGGGTTGGCGGCGAAAGGCCCGTTGCCACAGTGCTAGTAGGAAGGGAGCCGGCTTCTCTGACCGTTGAGTGATTGTCGTCATAGAAGGTGATAGGTGAACCGTGGTGTAAACGAAAGGGAGTGGGAGTTTTGACCCCATGTTCGGGTGGCAATTAAGTCACATCTAACTTGAGGGTCTCTATCGAAGTGAAAATGCTGAAGGTTTTGCACCTCAGCAAACTGATGACAAGTGGTAATTACTCTCCCTATGGCCGTTCCCTTACCTTTGGACACAAATTGGCCACAGCCTTTTTTCGAACAGACCAGCTTAACGATTGTAAATTATTGGACGTAAAGGCCTATTTGGTAGCGGGGGGCAGGATCGAACTGCCGACCTTGGGGTTATGAATCCCACGCTCTAACCATCTGAGCTACCCCGCCACGTCGATGGATGCGTAGTTTACGAAGTCTCGGCTGTCGAAGTCCAATGCGCTCCAAATTGGATATTAGGACAACGCACAGTTATGACACCGGACTAAAGGGAAACAGTTCGCTAGTTGGGATCCAGGTTATTGATTGAACATGCGGGCTACTATGGTGGGTATCAATTCCGGCAGCCGCACACACAGGCGGCTGAACC
>QHXL01000022.1:0-4156 GCA_003222935.1 Acidobacteriota bacterium | reverse complement strand
TCATCTGGTGTCCATCCAAGATCCGCATCAAAGTAAGTTCATCTCATTTGTGTCAAGCTAAGATCTTTATCCAGCTAAGTTCATCTCATCTTGGTCCAGGCTAAGTTCATCTGTGGCCAACTAAGTTCAGGTGGAAGTTAATCTGTGATCAGCAATCTTTACGGCAGCGCGTAAGCCACAACTTCATCCGACAGCACGCTACTCAGCGACCTCAAAAACCCGCCACCGCCCGACGCGACTACTACAAACTGCTTCCCGCTATTCCTTCCCTGAAACGTCATCGGTGTCGCGTGACCATTTGCCTCCAGCTGCGCTTCCCAGAGTTGCTTTCCCGTCTTCGCATCAAACGCACGAAAGCGATGATCGGTAGTGCCGGCGATAAAGACCAGTCCACCGGCCGTCACGATTGAGCCGCCCAGGTTTTGTGCCCCAGTGTTATGAACACCCTTGGCTTCGAGTTCTTCAACAACTCCAAGCGGAACTCGCCAGGCGATTTCACCCGTCTGTAAATTCACCGCCGTCAACGTTCCCCAGGGAGGTTGCTGACACGGACGACCATTCTGATCACGAAACCACGCATACTCTTCAAATCTTCCGCGACGCACATAAGGAATTGGCGAGCCCGGAGGCTGCGGGTTCATCTGTCCAATAGCACCATCCTCATTCATGTTCACGAACAGATAACCCGACGCGGGATCAAACGAAGCGCTGGACCAGTTTCCGCCGCCGTGGTAACCGGGAAACATCAACACGGGCTCGAGTCCTGCGGGTGTGTACATTCCCTTGTTCGAAAGTTTGTCGAATAGTTCAGAGCAATATTTTTGCGATTCCGGAGAGACTTTACTGATCTCGTCGCGTGTCATGGATTGGCGAGCGATTGCAGGAGGTTTGACTGGAAACGGTTGCGTGCAGGTCTCTTCACCGGGAACATTGCTCTGGGGAACAGGTCGCTCCTCGATCGGGAACAAAGGCTTTCCAGTCACGCGGTTGAAGACAAAAACAAACCCCATCTTCGTAACCACTGCGACTGCTGGAATCGAAATACTTCCGCGTCGAACTGTGATCAGCGACGGCTGCGCTGGCAGGTCGTAGTCCCAGAGATCGTGATGGACCAATTGGAAGTACCATTTCAGTTTGCCAGTTGCTGCATTGAGCGCGACCAGAGAATTGCCAAACAAGTTCTTCCCTTTTCGATCCCCACCATAGAAATCGTAAGCAGGTGAACCGACCGGCAAGTAGACGATTCCGCGACCCTGGTCCACGCTCATTGTCGACCAAACGTTCGCCCCCATTCGATCCTTCCAGGCATCGGTGCTCCATGTGTCGCTACCAAATTCACCGGGATGCGGCACGGTGTGGAAAGTCCAAACCAACTTCCCTGTCCGAATATTGTAGGCGCGGACATCGCCACTTGGTCCTTTGCCGGGAAATTCGGGAAGTCCCCAACCAATGATGACCACGTCTTTGAATACAACGGGCGCCGAAGTGACACGCGCTCCCCATGAAGGGTCGTGCTTGAATTTGTCAGCGCCACCAGCACGAAGGTCGACAATGCCATCAGCTCCAAACTGCGGTACAGGTTTACCTGTCTCAGCATTGAGTTCGATCAATTGCCCAGCGACCGTGCCGAACAGGATACGGCGCGCTGATGTTTTCTTATCTTCCCAATAGGCGACGCCACGATGTGAATTGAACTCGCGCTGAGTCTTGTTTGCCTGCGGATCAAACTGCCAGAGTTCCCTGCCAGTTTCTGCGTCGAGTGCGATCACCCGGCTCGATGGTGTTGATAGATACATCACCCCATCTACAACGAGAGGAGTACACGAGAAGGAAGCCTGGAAGGACGCCGTGCGCAGACCCAGATCCAATTCACCGGTGTGATAGGTCCAGGCGCGCTTAAGTGATTGAACGTTTGAGGTATTGATTTGAGTGAGAGGAGAAAACCGAGCGCCACCTTCATCGCCACCGTAGTAACGCCACTCGGAATTAGGAGCCTGAGCTGAAACCGGCCAAACAAATAAAAGCAGCATAAGAGTTAGCCGCAGATATACGCAGATCGACGCAGAAAGAGGTTGACGTAACATGATCTCGATGGTTATCGATTCTGCGTGAATCTGCGTTGATCTGCGGCTAAATATCATTCGCTGCTATACCACTGCGTTGTTGGCGANNNTCCTTGTAGAACCCCGCACTCAATTTTGGTGTCCTCTTCTGCGTCGCATAGTCGACATAGTGAAGACCAAAACGATTCGTGTAGCCGTCGGCCCATTCGAAGTTGTCCATTAAACTCCAGAGGAAGTAACCCTTCACTGGAATCCCGTCCGCTGTTGCACGTTGGAGTTGGGAAAGATAGTTGCGCAGATACATCACCCGGTCTGTGTCGTAAACGAGTCCGTCTGCTGCGGGAATGTCAGTTGACGAGCAACCGTTCTCGGTAATGTAGATCTCTTTGACATTCCAAATCTTTGCAACGTGACGCGGCCCCCAGTAAAGCGCTTCCGGACCGATGGTGAGCCAGGTTGAGGCCATGTGTGGATATGACTTCGGAGGCGGCACTACAGCGAAACCGGCAGGTGAACTATCGGCCCGAACGTACGTCGGCGTGTAAATGTTGATGCCTGCAAAATCGAGTGGACTCGAAATGATCTTCAGGTCTTCCGGAGTAAACTTCGGCGCGTCGGCTCCAGCCGTTTTGAGATACGCCTCGGTGTATTTCCCTTCCTGGATAACGGTCATGTATTGCGCGTTCAATTCCCGCGCGGCGCGCGTTGCGGCTTCGATGTGTTGCGGAGTTTCCATTACCGGTACGCAGATCGCCATATTCTCCGCAAGGCCGACTTTGGTTCCCGCTTTTGCTTTCGCCCTGATGGCCTGGACGGCTAGACCATGCCCTAGCACCGCGTGGTGGCGCGTTTGGTTGAACCTTCCGGCGGGTAGTTTTAGTCCTGGTGCATGGACACCCCACCGGTAGCCAAGTTCAACAAATGCTCCAAATTCATTAATCGTGAAAAAGTTCTTGACCCGATCAGACAAACGCTCGGCGACATAACCAGCGTACTCACCAAATGCTTTCGACGTGTCGCGCGACTCCCAACCACCACCATTGTCTTGTAGCGGCTGTGGCAGATCCCAGTGATACAGAGTTGCAAATGGCGTGATGCCGTTCGCGAGAAGCTCATCCACAAGCCGGTTATAGAAATCGAGACCTTTAGGATTAGGCGAACCACTTCCGTTTGGAAACACGCGTGGCCAGGCGATCGAGAAGCGGTAGCTTTTGACGCCAAGTGACTTCATCAGCTGAACGTCTTCCTTGTAGCGATGGTAATGATCGTCCGCCACATCACCGGTCGCGTTTTCAACAACTTTGCCGGGCGTCTTCGAGAACGTGTCCCAGATTGAAGGTCCACGCCCATCTTCAGTTGCGGCGCCTTCAACCTGGTACGACGCCGTTGCCGAACCCCAGAGGAAGCCTTTGGGAAACTCTCGAGCCTGATTGTTTTGCATGGGTGATTCAGCGTGTCCAAGTGGTGTCAGTGCTGTTGAAGTTGTAGAAGCCAGCGCCGCAGTTCCTGCGACCTTTGCAAAAGTACGACGCGAAATCCTGTTAGTCATCGATTGTCTCCGGATAAATGAGTAGCACAGACTTCAGTCTGTGTTGTTTAAATTAGTGTGCTTGCTAACTTGAGCAACACAGACTGAAGTCTGTGCTACTCAAGGCATTCCAAAGGTTAGTCTATTTTCACTTGCTCGTTTGCGGATAGGGTGCTTTCGTTGGTATTCATCAACGAGTTTAAGGAAGTCCGCCCATAACCGATCCTCGTCGACGTCAGTTATCCATGTCACTTCTCGATCAGTCCGGACGTTTTCGAATTTCATATTATCAAGCATTGTCGGCCGAGCGGAATTATGCTGGGTGGTCAGGCCCAACACATACGCGAGTGCTATGTCGTCCCAAATTACCCACGACTTCGAAAAATCATTTACTCGCAGCGGCTTCACAACGCGGAAGTACCACGCCTGCCATTCTTCCCACAACCACGAGCCGATCGCTCCACGTTTCTCCAACATCTTTCGCGCCTGTTCAAACGTCAATGACAAACTTGCTCGACAAACATCTCCTGGCCCAATCACCAAAGGTACGCTCGAATTCAGAATC
>QHXL01000409.1 GCA_003222935.1 Acidobacteriota bacterium | reverse complement strand
GCGATGCCTGTCCGAAGGGTTGGTTAGGAAAGAGCGCGCACAGCATAGCCGCCTGTGCAAGAAATGTGCAACGAATCACCGCCAAGGCTAGCAAAGAATTTGCACGGAAGTCATCGCACTGGTCGGAGTTCCTTTCTTCGGCTGAGGGCAACGGCGGAATGGTTGGTCAGTGACCACCTTCTAGCCGCGCCCAATATCCGCGATATGGACGTGGCACATTTAGTCGCCTACAGATTTTGGCGAGCCCTACGTCCGAGATTCCCAATCCCTCCGCGGCGAGTACAGCGACTTAGACCAAACCAATTTGTAGAGTTCTTCCCTCGTAATCTCGCGTTCTTCGTTCATAAGAAATCCTCCGTTCGAATCATTGAACGAAGGTGCGCATACCGCAACAACGCAATCGCGTTGATCAACGCTTTAGCGCCAGAAGTCTCTCGAATTAATAGGGGCTACCAGATAGGTTCGGCCAGCCGCAGTTCATCCGGATTTTGCAGGTTCAACCAGAACTTCGGGCCGGTACCAAAGAAATGGCCCAGACATAAGGCGGTGTCATCTGTGATCGCACGGTCGCCATTCATAATTCCTGTGATTTGATTGGTCGGCACTTGTAGCTGCCGCGCTAACTCGGCCGGGCTCATTCCAAGTTCGTCCAGTTCTTCAGCTAAGTGCGCGCCGGGATGTATCGCTGTGAATGCCATAAGACTGTCACGCTTCTAGTAGCACTTCAGGATGTCGCTTGGCGATGGTTAATAATTTGAGCGCTGCATCACTCGGTACTCTTATTCCTTGTTCCCATGCCTGCACGGTCTTCGGACTAACATTCAAAACGCGGGCAAAAACAGATTGAGAGCATTTTAGCTTTTGTCGCAGGCGGGCGATGTCATCAGACGACATCGGCCGCGGGGGGCGTGGCGCGGTCACGCGCGTTACGCGATGGCCGGAAACGTGGCCGCGTTCATACGCGAGCGCCTGCTTAGCGGACTTCATCAACTCGCCAAATGTCTCATCGCTCATGTATCGCGGTTTGGCCTTCTTTGTGTTCATCTCACGCCTCTCTCTTGATCGCCGCTATGATCTCTCCCAATGCTTTTGTCTGGACCGAACTCAAGTTGCTCTGTTCCTTCTTAGCAAACAGAAAGCTAAGATGAATGCGTTCCGCATGGCGCAGGTAAAGATAAATGTACCGGAAGCTGCCACTCTTTCCCCGCCCAGTCTTCGGATCAGCAATTCTGCCTTTGCGTGCGCCATGCAGCCCTTGTATTACCGGCCAGCGTTCTGGATTCTCAACTAACTCGGCTTGGAGCGCCTCCAGGATTTCGGGAGAAGCCAGGCCACGCAGTCGCTTGCTGAAGATCGGAGTCTCTACAAATGTAAAGTGAACCGGCCCTTCAGGCATATCCGAGTATCCTACTCAGTAGGACTTTGTGTCAAATCGAATTCTCTCGCTACTGTAAGAGCCCAAGTCTGTGCTACATACATGGTATCTATCGATTCCGGTATTAGTACAGAGGCGTCAGCGCGGCCAATTCTCACAGAGAGGTCTCATCTCGGCATCAATCGCAGTCATGGCGGCGGTCTCAAGCCTCCAACACCACTTCAAACAGCCATGTAGGCAGCATATCTAGATGGGTCACAGTGGTTGCGAACTCTGGTCCTAACGTACTATCAATCTCCCGCTCAAAGGTTTCTTCCTCTGGCCTTAACGTTTGATAAAGCTCGAAAAACTGATTGAGTGCAGCCGTCGAGTCACCGGTTCGCAGGGTCACATGCATTCGACGAAGTTATGCAGCCCCGTCATTGCGTTTGCGCGGAACTTGGTATCCTGCGAGATAATAAATCCGTCGGTGTTCGATGTTGAGTTTTTCGGCAATCCGATCAAGTCTGCAAGATGGGCCTTAGCCTCCGTCGTTTGAAAACTCATCAGGAATCTGGCCGTGGATGGGACCCGAGCTGCCATGAAGAGCAAGAGTTACAACATACCGTCTTTGCAGAGCTTAGTAAGTGAGTCAGATATCACTTCGCTTGCGGGCTTGCCTGAGGTGTTCCAACTGCCTTACGAAGAGCCGCTCACGTTGGGTTTCAGATTCAAACAGCAGATTATTGGAGTTCGTGTGGAGCGAGAATTTTCCGTAGAGTTAATGTATCAACTGGTGAGCACTTGGTTTTTTCTATTGCTCAACGACATTTTATTGGATAAGCCACTAAGGTTTACTCCGCTTTCGAGGACAAAAATAAGAATGAATCCTAAGTGGCTGATGTGTGCTCCTGACCGCTCGTACGAGTTAGAGAATAGTTTCATTCAAGAGGCTCTTTCTCAGTCGCTGCCTCTGATGCTCGCCCGAATGCAAGCGCTTCCATGGCGCGCCTTAATTGAGGCCACAATCTCAGTCGTTCTTGATATGGAGGAGAATGAAATTATCATCATCGAAGGCAGTCGAGCGGAGATATGGAATGCGCACGCAGAAGCATTGACTAATAAACTCTTAAGGGAATTGTGCATCAAGACGGCTAATAGGACGCGACATTGGAATAAGTCAATGCGGCGGAAAGCGCTTCGACTTTTTGAGGACACCATGAGAATTTTGGGGGAATTAAAGCGAACATACTTTGGTTCGAGATCCGGGCAAATTCGGCGGAAGACCCCAAACTTAAGGTCATGGAAAGAGGCTAAAGCTGAACATCCGCAGCTAAAAGCCATATTGGATAAACTTCCTGGATACAATCCGCGTGAACTTGCTGTCACTCACGTTGGAGATTGCCTGGGCTCCGCGAGCAAAACCTACACGTATCAGCAGATAAAAATCGCTCGCGCCGAAAGAAGAAGAAGTGAGAAATCGCCCCCTCCTTCGTCTAAACGCTATAGGATTATTGAACGCAGCGTCGACGCTGTAGCAGAAAAAGGGATGCCGAACACCACAGCCTAATGTCCCCCAAAACTCTCAACTAACCTTTTAAAATCAGACCTGTTTTTGCCCGAGACTCCGATCAGCGGATCGACAGGATTGGTGTCGATCGAGCGCGGATTTTGCGCCCTGGCTATTTGGATTCCAAAACGCGAGACCCGCTTTCAATTGCGGTTTCTCGACGAGGGCGAGATCAAAGGATTGGATTACTCGCCGAATAAAGCACGGGGTTACGGCCAAGGGGAAGGCGCAACTCACAAGCCTTTCGAAACCGACGAGGTTCGCGGCACGAGGGTTCCCATCACATTCAGGAGTCGATTTCTGAGGGAATGGTGAAAGTGACTCGTTACGTCATGTGATGCGTGATCTAGAGTTCAATTCAATCGCAATTCGGCGGACGAAAAGGAGCGTTTCAGTGGTGTTGGAGAGACGACAATTAGCTAACGACCTCGGAGAAACTCCTTCAAGAGGGATCGCGCACATTGGGCAACGTCACTCTAACACAGAGCCGTTACACGCGACCGAGATTTTCATTAGACATGAGATTCAGTCGCTCAGCTGTGACACAGGGAGAGCGAAAAATAACGCTGCGAACGCATTGGTGTGTATTCAGCGCATCAGAACAACAAACCACTTCCAACTGAATCGCTCCGAACCCCGGAAACCTTGTGGAAGG
>QHXL01000408.1:1724-5325 GCA_003222935.1 Acidobacteriota bacterium | reverse complement strand
ATGAAAATGCCGAGTTCTTTTTTCATGTGGGTTTACCCTGCGGCGCCGGTGGCCAGGTGCATTACCGCTTCTTCGCTAAATTGATCACGATTGAGAAAACCTGTGATGCGTCCTTCATGCATCACAGCAATTCGATCACTAATACCGAGCACTTCTTCCATCTCACTGCTGATCACAATAACCGAGACGCCGTCGTCGGCAAGTTTTCTTATCAGTGCGTAGATTTCTGCTTTTGCGCCAACGTCGATCCCGCGGGTTGGCTCGTCAAAAATCATTACCTTCGGTGAAAACGATAACCAACGTGCCAGTACAACTTTTTGTTGATTGCCACCGCTAAGATTTGCCGCTCGCATTTCCGGCGACGGCGTTTTTATGTTGATGGATTTGCACGCGGCGATCGCAGCCTTAGTTTCTTTCCTGCTGTTGATAATCTTTGCGCTTGAGTATGTTTCGAGGTGGGGGAGCGAGATGTTCTCCCGAACATTGAAGTCGACAACGAGGCCGCAGCCGCGTCGATCTTCGGGAACAAGGTACACGCCATGATTAATGGCGTCGCGGGGATCGGTAAAATCGATCGCTTTGCCGTTGAGAGTCACTTTCGCCTCAACTGCTTCATCGACGCCAAAGATAGTTCGCGCCATCTCAGACCTTCCGGATCCAACCAGGCCGGCAATACCCAAAACCTCTCCGCGAGCAACACTGAAAGAAAGACTCTGATTTGGATATCGCTGAGTACGTAGGCGATCAACCGTGAACCAGGTCCGGTTCCCGTTCTCGGCAGGAATTCGCTTCGAAGTTGTAAACAGTTCCTTCAAATCGCGACCAACCATCATGCGCACCATTCGATCGCGATTTATCTCACTGCGCTGCAATGATCCCGCGTTGCGCCCATCCCTGAGAACGACTGCACGATCAGCAATTTCTTCGACTTCATGCAATCGATGCGAGATGTAAATAATGCTGACGTGATGTGCCTTCAGATCTTTGATGATTTCCAACAAAGTGCGAGTTTCAGTCAAACTCAAGCTCGATGTCGGCTCATCCATAATGACGATGCGCGCGCCAGTTGAGACCGCGCGGGCGATCTCGACCAGTTGTTGTTGTGCAATAGAGAGGCGACCGAGTGGTGTCTGGCTTTTCAGGTCTAGACCGAGCTTCTTGAGAAGCGCATCGGCTTCACTATAGAGGCGGCGGCGGTCAATCAGTTTCAGCGGCCCGCCTCTGGTCGGTTCACGTCGCAAGAAAATATTCGCCGCGACATCAAGGTTATCGAGAACGCTAAGTTCCTGGTGGATGAACTCAATTCCCAGCGCAGTTGCTTCACGCGGCGACGAGATCTCGACCGGTTTACCTTCGATCGTGATCGTCCCGGAGTCGCGCGAGATCGCCCCACCGAGAATCTTCATCAGCGTGGATTTGCCAGCGCCGTTCTCACCGATCAGCGCGACGATCTCACCGGTATCGACTGAGAGGCTCACATCGTTCAAGGCGATTACACCGGGGTAACGTTTGCTGATTCCGGTGAGTTCGAGAATTGGTGTTGTATTTTCCACTATTTCAGATACCACCGGCTTTAGCCGTGTGGAGTTTCAGATTCTCGCTATAACACGACTGGTTGAATCCTGAAGATACCACCGACTTTAGTCGCGTGGAGTTTCAGTTTCTCGCTACGTGTCTTCTTCCAAATACATCCGAGGACATTGAGACGCCGATCGCGAATCGTCCACTAGCTCAGAAGTTGAAACTCCACGCGGCTGAAGCCGGTGGTATCTTCGCCTGAGTTCTACAGCAACTTACCTAGCGAGAAGTTGAAACTCCACGGCTGAAGCCGGTGGTGTCTAACCCACTTAGCCTCTTCCACGCAGGCTGTTAATCTTCTTCGTAAACTCTTCAACGTCAGCTTTCTTCACCGCGATAGTGGGCACGTAGATTTGTTTACTCGCGGGAATCCCTGATTTGTCGCCGTTCAAAATCTTTGCCATCAGTTGCATTGATTGGAAGCCAAATTCAAATGGCTGTTGGACCACGGTCGCATAAATCGCTCCGTCTTTAATGCCGCTCAATGTTTCGTCTTCTTCGTCGAACGCAATGATCTTTACCTTGTCGATTTTGTTCGCTTCTTTCACGGCACTCAGGATTGCTGGACCGTTGTAAGACCAGAGACCGACCATGCCGGCGATGTCGGGATGGTTCACGAGCGTGTCGGCTGCGTTTGATTTCGCCCTGACGCGATCGGCATTGTCTGTGCGAACGTCTACGATAGTGACGTTGGAACCAGCAAGTGCTTCCTTTAATCCTTGATGTCGTTGTTGTGCGTTCGCAGCGTCAAGCACCCCGACAAAGACCATGATCTTCCCACCCTGCGGTAGCGCTTCCTTCACCAGCTCACCAGCTTGCCGGCCAGCCGCGACGTTATCGGTTCCGATGTAACACGCACGATCGCTGTTGGGCGCATCGCTGTCTTGAGTGACTACGAGTGCTTGAGCTGAAGCGCGATTGAGCATTGCGGTTTGGTTTATCGGATCGACCGGGCTGATAGCGATCCCTTTTGTGCCTTTTGCCAGTAGATCGTCAATCACACTTTGTTGAGCTGCGGCCGTGCCGTCGGCGGTGATCCTGAAATCAACTTCGATGTTGGGAATTTCCTTGGCAGCTTTCTCCGTACCTTTGCGGGCGATGGCCCAGAAGTCAGAAGCGTTGTTGGTGACAAATGCAAGTTTGTGTTTCCCGCCAGTTGTGCCGCCAGATGTCCCTGGATTGGTACAGGCTGCGAGTATGATTGCGAGAATGAAAACACACGTGACTGAGGTTGCTACTTGAACTTTTTTTGGTATTTGCATTGGAGTTCCTCTTGATTGGACCTTCGGAAAAAGTTTATCGAGCGTTCAAAGACTGTAAAGCAGGATAGAGCTTCCGGTACGATTCGTATTGGCGGTCTAAGATCTCTCTGGCAGTGTCGTTGGGTTCGACGGTTTCTCGCGTTCGCACAACCGAGTCGCACGCGACATCCACCGAGGGCCAAATGCCAATGCCAACTCCAGCCAGAATCGCGACGCCATAGGCCGCACCTTCTTCAGCGTCGACTATTGTTACGGCGTGCCCATAAATATCTGCCTGGATTTGACGCCAGAGTGCTGATCGCGCACCGCCACCTCCCAGCCGTATTGTCTCGACCGGGACATTCATCTCTTTGAAGATCTCAAACGAATCGCGCAGGCTAAATGCGACACCTTCCATAACTGCCCGAATGACGTGCGCGCGAGTATGGCTTGCGGTTAAGCCTACGAGTGCCGCACGCGCGTTCGGATCTAAATGAGGTGTACGTTCACCCATCAGGTACGGCGCCCAAAGTAATCCATCAGATCCTGGACCAACGCTAGCGGCCTCAGCCGTCATGAGGTCATAAGGATCGCCATTCTCAGAATGAACTCCAAATTGATCTCTGAACCAACGAAGCGAAAGTCCCGCGGCCTGTGTCACTCCCATTACGTGCCAGCGACCTGGAATAGCATGACAGAAAGTATGAACTCGACCTTTTGGGTCGAGGGCCGGCGAGTTAGTTGCGGCGAAGACTACACCTGAAGTTCCTATGGTCGCGCTC